>JAEULX010000126.1 GCA_016793685.1 Bradyrhizobiaceae bacterium | reverse complement strand
GCGAGCAGGTTCAGGGACGCGAGATTGCAGGCGGTGTCGTCGAGGAACATGTACTCCGAGCACGGATTCGAGGCGCGGATCGGCCCCGAGGCCGGGCAGGTGTGCCAGTCGTTGACGGTGGTGTGGTACTGCATGCCGGGGTCGGCGGAGGCCCAGGCCGCAAACGCGATCTTCTCCCACAGAAGACGGGCCTTGATCGATTTTGCGACCTTGCCCGAGGTGCGCCAGGTCAGATCCCAGTCGCCGTCCGCCTCGACCGCCTTCAGGAACTCGTCGGTCACCCGCACCGAGTTGTTGGAGTTCTGGCCGGAGACGGTGAGATAGGCCTCGGAATCCCAGTCGGTGTCGAAGACCGGGAACTCGATGTCCTTGTAGCCTTGCTTGGCGAACTGGATGACGCGCCGGATGTAGTTGTCGGGCACGTGGTTGCGCCGCGCGAGCTTGATCTCGCGCTTGAGCGCGGGGTTCTTGTCGGCCGAGAAGCAGTCGTCGCCCGAGCCCTCGCAGTTGATGCAGGCCTTCATCACCGCGCGCAGGTGCTTCTGGTTGATCCACGAGCCGGTGACGAGGCTCGCGACCTTCTGCTCTTCCTTCACCTTCCAATCGATGTACTGCTCGATGTCGGGGTGATCGACGTCGACGATCACCATCTTGGCGGCGCGCCGCGTGGTGCCGCCCGACTTGATCGCGCCCGCCGCGCGGTCGCCGATCTTGAGGAAGCTCATCAGGCCGGAGGAACGTCCGCCGCCGGAGAGCTTCTCGTTCTCGCCGCGCAGGCGGGAGAAATTCGAGCCGGTGCCGGAGCCGTATTTGAACAGCCGCGCCTCGCGCACCCACAGGTCCATGATCCCGCCCTCGTTGACGAGATCGTCCTTGATGCCCTGGATGAAGCAGGCGTGCGGCTGCGGGTGCTCGTAGGCCGTCTTCGACTTGACCATCTTGCCGGTCTTGAAGTCGACGTAGAAATGGCCCTGGCTCGGTCCGTCGATGCCGTAGGCCCAATGCAGCCCGGTGTTAAACCATTGCGGCGAGTTGGGCGCGACCATCTGCATCGCGAGCATGTAGCGTAGCTCGTCGAAGAAGGCCTGGGCGTCGGCTTCCGAGTAGAAATAGCCGCCCTTCCAGCCCCAATAGGCCCAGGTGCCGGCGAGCCGGTCGAACACCTGCCGGGCCGAATGCTCGCCCGTCATGCGCTCTTTCTCCGGCAGCTCCTTCAGCGCCGCCTCGTCGGCGACCGAGCGCCACAGGAAGGAGGGAACGCTCTCCTCCTCGACCTTCTTCAGGCGGGCGGGGACGCCGGCCTTGCGGAAATACTTCTGCGCGAGCACGTCGGAGGCGACCTGCGACCATGCCTCCGGCACTTCGACGTCGTCGGCGCGGAACACGACGGAGCCGTCCGGATTGCGGATTTCGCTCGTCGTGAGCCGGAAGCTGATGTCCGCATAGGGAGACTGGCCGTCCTTGGTGTAGCGCCGCTCGATCCGCATGATTCTCGACCTTTTCCTCGCCACGCGCGGGCGCGGCCGACGCCGCTGACGCGCTGCCCGGGCACAGCCGCAGGCTGACGCTGCCAGCCGCCGTCCCCATCCCCGAATTGTTTCTCTGACGAACTACGCAACCGGCTGGACATCAACGCGCGGCTCCGGTTTGCGTGCCGGCCAGTCGACACCGGAAGTCCCCAGCACCGCCTTCGACGTCCACGAGGGCAATTCCCCGCGAACCGGCAATGCGCACGCTGTTCCGGTCGACCGGCGAAGCGTCAAACGAACCCCTGCCGTCGAAGAAGAAGGCTAGGGCAACCCGCCCGCATCGGTCAAGCCCTTGTACCCAGTCTCAACAGGCTGCCCTAAATATGGTGATTTTTCGTTGGTCCTGCCAGGGCGGGCGCTTGACTTGAAGCCGCGGTCGGCGACGTATCCGATTCGTGGTTCGCGTTCTGGCTGTTCGCGGCGACCGCGGTCCGATTCCGAACGCGGCGGGCCAGGCCGGCGCCCGCGCAGAGCGCTACTGCTTCTCCCGAAGAACGAGGTCGATCTCGTAGACATGCGGCCAGCGCTTGCCGGTGACCAGCAGCCGTCCGGTCTCCTTGTTGTAGGCGATGCCGTTGAGAACATACGGGTGGACGAGAACCGCCGGGTCGGGATTGAGGCCGGTGAGATCGATCCACCCGATGATCTTTCCGCTCTGCGGCGCGATGATTGCGATGAAGTTGGTCTGCCAGATGTTCGCGTAAAGCTTGCCGTCGACATATTCGAGCTCGTTGAGAAAGCCGACCGGCCCGATGTCGTCGGATACGAAAACGTGATTCACGACCTGAAACGATTTCGGGTCGACAACGGCGATGGTGGAGGAACCGTCGCTCATCAGCAATTGCGTACCGTCGTGGGTCAGGCCCCATCCCTGCCCGACATAGCGGAAACTGTCCTTGCGCCGGAGCGTCGCCTGGTCGTAGGCGAAGCCGATGTTCGCCAGATAGGTCAGCTGATAGATCACGCCGTCGAGGACGGTGATGCCTTCGCCGAAATAGTGCCGCTCGAGGGGCAACTCATTGAAAACCTGTCCCGTGCGCAAATCCCATCGGCGCAATTTCGATTGACCGTACAGGCCCGTTCCCTCGTAAATCGCCCCGTTCTCCATCACCAATCCTTCAGTGTAGGACGTCGGGTCGTGCGGATAGGTCTGCGCGATCCTGTAGGTGTAGACCGGGATGCTGGTTTGATCGACGACGCGTCCGCGGGTGATCTGGACATGCCCATCGTCGTCCGCCGCCAAGGCGCCGAACGGCAGGAGCAGGGCGAAAAGCAGGAACGCTGCGGTTCGGCGCATCGCCGTCTCTCCCACAAGTCCGAACGGTGCGGTTGGTTATAGCGGGTTGGCCTCTCCGCGCCGAGGGGCTGCCGGAGAGCCGAGCCGCCGGCCGAACCGGCGAATCCCGTTGCGATACGCTCTCAAGGGATTGTGCTGGCTCTCACTTACTCGAAAAAGGCGATTGCAACGCGCTTTTCCTGCGCCCGGTCCATGCGTCTGGCGGTGTCGCGCCACGGGATGGCAAGCGGTCGCCGAATCGGTGCGGACCTGCGCCGCCTGGACAAGGAACCGGCGAAA
>JAEULX010000100.1 GCA_016793685.1 Bradyrhizobiaceae bacterium | reverse complement strand
ACCGGAACCTAGGCGCACGGGCCGGCTTTGGCAAGGCAACGCACGTCTGCCACGGCGCGCCGCCGCCCCAACGTGTGCGCCTCCGTTCCGGGCACACAGTCTGCGCGCGAACGCTCGGCGCGCTGCCGCCAAGCTGCTGGCTGCCACAGGCCGTGAAGATCATTCGCGAGAAGGATACGCGGGCGCTGTCCCTCATCACCACCGTCGCCTTCACTGTCGGCATCGCCTGCTGGCTGGCCTACGGCGTGGCGCGGCTGGACTGGCCGGTGATCGGCTCGAACCTGACCACGCTGGCGCTGATGCTGGTGATCCTCGCATTGAAGCTCCGGTATGGCTGAGAGGACCGCGCGGCGGGCGCTCCTCGGCAGAGTGGCGAGGCGCTCAAACCGCGCGAAAACAGGGGTCGGCGACCGCTCGCAAAAAGTTGATCGAGCGCTGAAGGCGGGGCGAAAAAATTCGTTCGGCCGGCGAAGTACGCAAAAATACGAGGGTTTCTCGCAAGCAGCCGTCAGGCGGCTGCCGGAGGGGCTGCGGGCGGGGTGTCACGCTTAAGATATTTTTTACGCCGGACCGCGCATTTGGCCCTCCGCGCAGTCATTTCCGCCGTTCGGATGAAGGCGCGGGCCGCAGCGAATAAAGCGGCTTCGAGACAGTTGTATCGGTATCCAGTCAGTGGAGCACACCCCATGCTCAGTGCACCCAGTAACGATAATACTCTCGGCTTTTCTCATCCCGCCCACATCACGCGTTTTCATCGGCATCGCTCCGCAGTGATCGCGCAACTCGTCGCAACGCTGGCGCTGATCGTCGCCACGGCGATCGCGGTGACCGCCGTCACGATGGAAATCGCCGAAGCGGGAGTGCTGCAATCGGTTCACGACACCGATGGCGGCGTTGCATTCGCCGCGCGGCTGGCTTTGGCCATGGTCTACGCCGGCGGCCTCGTCGCGCTCTTTCCTATCGAGCGCGCTCGCCGCGAAGGGTGAGCAGGTAGCGTGCCGACCGCGGGGGCCGGGGGACTCCCGCGTCGGCGCCTACCAGCGATGAAAGACAAAAAACGCCCCAAGGGCGATGAACGCGAAACCTACGGCGTGATTCCAGGCGAGCGGCTGGTTCAGATACAGCCAGGAGAAGCCGGCGAACACGATCAGCGTGATCACCTCCTGCATCGTCTTCAGCTGCGCCGGGGAATACACCGTCGCGCCCCAGCGATTGGCGGGAACCGCAAGGCAGTATTCGATCAACGCCAGACCCCAGCTGATCAGCACCACCCGCCAGATCGGCACCTCCGGGAAACGCAGGTGCCAATACCAGGCCGTGGTCATGAACAGGTTGGAGGCGAGCAGCAGCAGGATCGGCAGAACATAGGGCGAGACGACCGGCATTCGGATTCTCCCGGGCGTGTCCCGTCCTTGGCCGCGAACCACGCGCGATCATGCTCGCACCGAGCGCGGGTGCGGTCCTCCACAAGAAGCCGTACCGCCGTCGCAATCTGCCGCTAGCTATGGCATAGGCATCATCCCTCCGACAATTAAACCTGGAGCATTCAATGCGTGGGTCACGTTACGTCCTGGTTTTTTCAGCGGCGATCGCGCTTGCGGCAGGCCTCGGACCGCTCGCCGCCCAATCACAATTGCCGCGACCGACGCAACTGCCTCCCGCCGGCGGACCTGGCAGCCCCGGTGGCGGGCCCGGTAGTCCGGGCGGGCCGGGGAGCGCTCCGCAGAATGGGCCGGGCCAGGCGCAGGCCGCGCCGCCGAAGCCCTATAAGCCAGTCCCCATCAAGCTGCCCCAGGCCTCGAGCGATCCGAGCTTCGAGGCGTTCCGCAAGGAACTGGGCGAGATCGCGGGCCGTAAAGACAAGGCCGCGCTCGGCAAGCTCGTCGCCGCGCATTTCTTCATTATGGGCGAACAGGGCGACAAGGCCGACAAGAAGAAATCGGCGATGCAGAATCTGGCGGCGGCGATCGATCTCGAAGAGGCCGATGGAGCAGGTTGGGACACATTGACGGCGGCATCGCAGGAGCCGACGCTGGAGCCGTTCGATCAGGGCCAGCACCAGGGCGTGATGTGCGCACCGGCATCGGCCGGCTTCGACGACAAGGCGTTCGAGCAGCTCCTCAAGACCACCGGCACCGATCCGTTCGAGTGGGGCTATCCGAACGCGCCGCAGGTCGAGGTGCGCGGATCGGATGCGGCCAGCGCGCCCGTGATCGACAAGCTGGGCACGGCGCTCGTTCGCATCCTGCCGGAAACGGGAGACGATAGTCAGGCGGCGCCGACTTCGCCGCCGACGATGCTGCGCATCGTCACCCCGGCAGGCAAGACCGGATATGTTGCGGCGGACGCGGTCCAGCCGTTGGCGGTCGACCAGCTCTGCTACGTCAAGGAAGCAGGCGGGTGGAAGATCGCCGGCTATGTCGGCGGCGAGTGAGCGCCGATAGGCGCGCGATCAGGCGCAAAAAAGTCGGAGCGAATTCCGGTACGGAGTTCGCTCCGTTTTTTTCTGAAGGATCGCATTTTCTGCGGCAAACGAATCCAGCCGCGGAAGCGAACCCGAGGCGATGCTTCGCCTGGAAAGCGCTTACTCGGCGAGCGCGAGCGGCGCCGGGCTCCACGCCATACCGACATGCCGCGGCTGGTCGGCCACGCGCTTGAGCCAGGCGCGGATCGCCGGGAATCCGGTGAGATCGAAATCGCCGGTGTTGGCGATGTGCGTGTAGGCATAAAGCGCGATGTCGGCGATGGTGTAGCGGTCGGCCGCGAAGAAGCGGTGCGTCTCGAGATGCTCTTCCATGACGCCGAGCGCCTGATACCCCGCCTCGCTCCAGGCCTCGATCGCGTGCACCTTGAGTTCGCGCCCGCCGCGCACGAGCGAGAGCCAGAAATAAGCGGCGCCGATGGTCGGCTCGATGCTGTTCTGTTCGAAGAACATCCAGCGCAGCGCCTCGGCGCAGTCGAAGGGGTCCGCCGGCGCAAGCGGCGTGCCGCGCGCGATGTGCCACAGAATGGCGTTCGACTCGGGCAGATAGCGGCTTGGCGCGACCTCGAGCAACGGCACCCGGCCGCTTGGGTTCTTCTCGCGAAATTCGGGCGTGCGGTTCTCGCCTTTGAGAATATCGACTTCGACAAGGCGGAACGGGATGCGCAGCTGCGTGAGGGCCAGCCGGACCTTGTAGCAATTGCCCGATCGTTGCATCGAATACAGCGTATACATGCACTTACTCGAATTATGGGGCGTCGCGTCAAAGGAGCTTTGCTTGATGCGGCGCACAAATAAAACTGCACCGCGGAATGGTTTTACATTGCAGCGATCAATTACGACTTCAATGCGACGGCGATGGCAAGTTTTTTTTGTTGTTAAACAAGCAAGCGAAAGATTTTAATCGGATCGTGCGCGTTATTCGAAAAAGGCCGCGGTGGCGCGCGCGCCGCCCGAATCGCGCCGCCCGAATCGTGTCGGCTGCGCATCAGGCGTCGACGGGCGTTGCGGCCTTTTCCGCCGGCAGCCGCAGGCGCGCGGTGATCTCGCCCAGAATCGATACGGCGATCTCCGGCGGCGACACCGCCCCGATGGGAAGGCCGATCGGCGCGTGGATGCGGGCAATGTCGGCTGAGCTCACGCCGTGCGCCGTCAGCCGCTCGACCCTGCGCGCATGCGTCTTGCGCGAGCCGAGCGCGCCCACATAGAAGCAGCCGCGCGCGAGGGCATGGATGAGGCCGGGCTCGTCGATCTTCGGATCATGGGTGAGGGCGGCGAACGCGGTGTACCGGTCGATGCCGAGCGGCGGCAGCGCGGTGTCCGGCCATTCGGCGATGACCCGCACATCGGGAAAGCGCTCGGCGCTCGCAAAGGCCGTGCGCGGATCGACGATGGTCACGTCGTAGCCGAGCAGGAGCGCCATGGGGGCGAGCGCCTGGCTGATATGCACGGCCCCGGTGATCACCAGCTTGGGCGGCGGCACATAGACGGTGAGGAAGACGCGGCCGGACGGCGTATCCGCCATGCCGCTCTTGCCGGTGCGGAGCCGGGATTCGAGAACATCGCGCAAGGGGTCGGCGGCGATGGCGGCCGCAGGCACGAAGCGCTGCTCCCCGCTCGCAATATCGGTGACGACGACGGCGGCGCGCCGCGCTGCGCGTTCCGCGTTGAGGGCATGAAGTATGTCGAGTTTCACGGGTTCGGTCTTTCGCTCACTCGACCTTCTCCACATAGACGCGGATGGTGCCGCCGCAGGACAGGCCGACCTTCCATGCGGCTTCGTCGGCGACGCCGAATTCGAGCAGCTTCGGTTGCCCGCTCTCGATTACGTCGAGCGCTTCGGCCACCACCGCGCCTTCGACGCAGCCGCCCGACACCGAGCCGAGAAAATTGCCCGCCTCGTCGATCACGAGGTTCGCGCCGATCGGTCGCGGCGCCGAGCCCCAGGTCTCCACGACGGTTGCAAGCGCCACGCCCTTGCCGTCGCGCCGCCAGTCCTCGGCGGCCTTGAGGATGTCTTCGTCACGCGCAAACATTGTCAGTCGCCTTTATCTGCTTACGCCTTGATCTGGTCATCTCTAGCCCGAAAACCAGCGGCGTCCTATACGGATTGCCCTCGCGCGGGATAGACTCGCGTCTCGGGAGTATCGCCGCGCATGTTCTCGATGGCCGCCGTGTTTCGCACCCCCGGGGCTCCGCTCACGATCGAGCGTATCGCGCTCGACGCGCCGGGTCCGACCGAGGTGCTGGTGCGGATCGCCGCGGTCGGCCTCTGCCGCACCGACTACCACGTGATGCGCGGGGAGCGGCGGGTCGCCATGCAGCCGATGGTGCTCGGCCACGAGGCGGCCGGCGTGGTCGAGAATGTCGGTACGCAGGTCTTGGGCATCGGCGTCGGCGACCATGTGGTGCTGACCTTCATTCCCGGTTGCGGCCGCTGCCGCTGGTGCCGGCGCGGCTTGCATCATCTCTGCGCGGAGGGGCCGCGCATCACCCAGGGGCCGCAGCTCGACGGCAGCTATCGCCGGCGCGACCTCGACGGCCGCGCGGTCGGGGCGTTCTGCATGATCGGCGCGTTCAGCGAGCGCACGGTGGTCGATCAGGCGTCCGTCGTGGTGGTCGATCCCGACATCCCGTTCGATCTCGCGGCGCTGGTCGCCTGCGGCGTGCCGGCGGGCGTGGGCGCCGCGCGCCACCGCGCCCGGGTGAGGCCGGGCGAGCGCGTGCTCGTGGTCGGCTGCGGCGGCGACGGCATGAACGTGGTGCAGGGGGCGCGGCTGGCCGGCGCGTCGATGATCATTGCCGCCGATCTCGTGCCGGCGAAGCTTGCCTGGGCGCGCGGCTTCGGCGCCACCCACGCCGTCAATGCGGAAGGCGCGGCCCTCACCAGCGAAGTGCTCGCCCTGACCGACGGGGTCGGCGTCGACCACGCGTTCGTGTGCATCGACCCGCCGGCGACTCTGCTGCCGGCGTTTCGCGCCACCGCCAAGGCCGGCAATGTGGTGATCACCGCGCTTACCCCGGACACGGTGACCGACATCAAGATTCCGCCGCTCGAACTCTTCGTCACCCAGAAGGCGATCATGGGCGCGGTCTACGGCTTTGCCAGCCCGCGCATGCAAATCCCCGACCTGCTCCGGCTCTATCGCAAGGGCGACCTGAAGCTGAAGGAGCTGATCACGCGCACCTACGCGCTCGAAGAGATCAATCACGGCTACGCCGACCTCGAGGCCGGCAAGAATATCCGCGGCGTCGTCGTGTTCTGATGCGGGCGCGGCGCATGCCCTGCGCCCGATCTTGGCGTCCAGCGCTGTCGCCGCCCGCCCGGCTTCGGTTCAGGATTGCAGGCGCTCGATGAGGGCGATGGCGCGGCGGTACTTTTCCAGGCGTCTCAGATCGTTGTCGGACGGCGAGGCGATCCGCGACAAATCGCTGTTGTCGCGCAAGTCGGCAAGTTTGACCGATCGGCCGAGCGGGTTGGCGGCGGCGCGGCGCACAAACGCCTCGTAATCCTCGCCATCGCGCTTGGTGACCGACCCGAGCGCCTCGATGATGTGCGGCGGAAAGCCCTCGCCGCGAAGCCGGTCGAACGTCCACCCGGGGCAATCCTCGCAGACGTCATGCAGGACGGCGACGATGCGCTCGTCGGTCGACGACAGCTGCAACATCATGCGCAGCGGATGCAGCACGTAGGGGGCGCCCGCCTTGTCCACCTGGCCGGCATGCGCTTCCGCGGCGATTGCGATTGCCCGTTCCAGAGTGCTCACGGTCCGCGCGCCCTCGTCTTGCTGTCCGCCCGACCGGTCAGGCCCGCCGCCGCGTGATCTTGATCTCGCCGGCCAGGATTTCGTCGACCCAGGCGGGCACGAGTTCGCTCGCAGGGCCATAGCGGCGCTCGTCGAACGCGTGGGCGTTCTCCGAGGGATCGAGATTGATCTCGCAGGTGCGGATGCCGGCGCTGCGCGCGGTCTGCACGAAGCCGGCGGCGGGATAGACCGCGCCGGAGGTGCCGATCGACACGAACAGGTCGGCGGCGACCAGCGCGTCGAAGATCTCGTCCATGTACAGCGGCATTTCCTCGAACCAGACGACATGCGGGCGCATGCCGCCGGCGCGGCTGCAGTCCGGGCAGGGGAGGTCGACCGCGAGGTCCTCGCGCCACTCCGTCACCAGGCCGCAGTGGTTGCAGCGCGCCTTGAGCAGTTCGCCGTGCATGTGGACGACGCGGCTCACGCCGCCGCGCTCGTGCAGGTCGTCGATGTTCTGCGTGCACAGGAACAACTCGCCGCCGCGCTTGGCGAGCCCCGCCTCGAGCCGGCCGAGCGCGCGATGCGCTTCGTTCGGCTGCGCGGTTTTCAGGTCGCGCCGGCGCAGGTTGTAGAAGTGGTGCACGTCGGCGGGCGCGCGCCGGAAGCCCTGCGGGGTCGCAAGCTTCATCGGATCGAACTTGGCCCAGACGCCGTCCTTGTCGCGAAACGTGCCGAGGCCGCTTTCGGCGGAGATGCCCGCGCCGGTGAGGATGAAGATGTTCATGAGGTTTGTTCTTCTTCTTCGGGGAAATGATTTGCCCGCATCATAGCCGAAGCGCGGAGCCGGCGCAGCCCGCATTCGCGCGGCCCGAAATGTCAGCCGGCATCGTTCTCGCGGCGCGTTTTTCGCGCCCGAGCTGTGCCGCAGGCATCCCCGCCAATGCGAGGGCGCGCGGAATGCCGGGGCCGACAGCCCCGCAGCCCTGTGTGCGGTTGTTGGTAATGCACACAGGCGAAACTCGCCGCAGGATTTGCCGGTTGCGACCGGCGTCCCGCGCGCGGTGTTTGTAGGCTTGCTCCGCATGCCCCCCGGTGGACTGACCGTTAATATCGACCGCTCATGGGCCCCAAACGACGCCTGCCGACGTTCTGACCACGTCCGGCGCCGCCGCCAGTGGAAGCCAAGTGGTGCGCGGAAAGGCGCGCCAGAGCCATGCGACTTGGGCCGCCGATGCAGTGCGGGCGTTACGCGCCCCGCATCGGCCACCGCCGCCCGTCCCGCGCCTCGTGACGCTCGCGAAACGCCCCTCGCAGTGGGGACGGACTGACTAGGAATATGTTCCTGTATTAGGGCGGCAGTGTGGCGGGAGAGGGGGATTGCAGTGTGGCATGGAGCCGGGACCGTTGAAGCCGTATATTTTTATGGCAAAATAGCCATATGAACACGGAGCCGAGCTTTGAATGGGATACGGCCAAGGACCGTTCCAATCGGGCGAAACATGGAGTGTCGTTCGCGCAGGCCCAACGCGCCTTCTTCGATCCGCGCCGTGTGATCGCCGAGGATTTGAGCCATGGCGGAGCGGAGCAGCGCTATTTTTGCTTCGGCTGGGTGGACGGCGGCGTGATGACGGTTCGCTTCACATGGCGCAACGGCCGCATTCGCATTTTCGGGGCGGGCTATTGGCGCAAAGGAAAGAAAATCTATGACCGACAAAACCGTTAAGTACACGGCGGGCGAGATCGGCGCGGTGCGGGTGATCGCCGATTTCCTGCCGGCGCCCGACGCCCTCGTGCCGCGCG
>JAEULX010000030.1 GCA_016793685.1 Bradyrhizobiaceae bacterium | reverse complement strand
GCGAGGACGGCGATAATCGAGAGAAGGCGGAATAGGCTAGGCATGGTCCTCTTACGATGCCGCGTGCCGGGTCCAACTGGGCCCGAACACGATCATGTCGACGGCGCGATGGCAAGGCCCCCTTGCGAAGAACTCGCGGGACAAAGAGTTTACGCCGAACGGACGAGCGGGAGCGTGACCGTAAAGCAGCTCGGCGCATCGGCTTTGGCGTCGGCGACCGCTTCTCCCCCATGCAGCCGCGCGATCTGCCGCACCAGCGACAACCCCAGCCCCGCGCCTTTTGGATCGCCGGTAAGGCGATAAAACGGCGCAAACACCTGCTCGCGTTGTTCTGCCGGTATGCCCGGCCCCGCGTCCATCACCTCGAGCACTGCGCGGTCGCCGGCGCGGCGCAGGTTGACGGTCACCGGCGGCTTGCCGTGCCGCTCGGCGTTTTCGAGCAGATTGCGGATCATCCGCCGCAATAGCCGGGGATCGCCGCGCATCGTGACCGGCTCGCCCCCGAGCTCGCATTCATAGCGCGCGCATTCCTCGGCGGCGAGCGCGAGCAGGTCGACTTCTTCGCTCGTCTGCAGCACGCCGGTCGCCTCGATCCGGCTCGCCAGCAGGATTTCATCGATCAGCCCGTCGAGTTCGGCGATGTCGCGCTTGAGGTCGGCGGCGTATTTGGGGTCGGGCTTTCCGCTCATCAGCTCGATGCCGAGGCGGATACGGGACAGCGGCGTGCGCAATTCATGCGAGGCGTTGGCAAGCAGCATGCGATGGGCGGCGACGAGTTCCTCGATGCGTGCGGCCGCGCGGTTGAAGCTCTCGGCGAGCCGCGCGACCTCGTCACGCCCCTCGACCTCGACCCGCGTCGACAGATTGCCGGCGCCGAGCGTCTCCACGCCGGCCTGAAGCTTCTCGAGCCGCCGGGTGATTCCGCGCACCACCGGAAAGGCGCAGACCGCGACGGCGAAGGCGATCACGCCGAGAAACAGCACCAGGCTGACCGCAGGATTGCG
The DNA here is from genome assembly GCA_016793685.1 of Bradyrhizobiaceae bacterium. GTDB lineage: Bacteria > Pseudomonadota > Alphaproteobacteria > Rhizobiales > Xanthobacteraceae > Rhodoplanes. Next base: position 5,946 of record JAEULX010000030.1, on the reverse strand, counting down.
GTGACGGCGCGGCGCGCGCACAACCACCCAGCGCATATCGGGCAGACGGAAGCTCCAGGCGGGTCCCCCGCGCCCGTGGATCCAGCCGCCTTCATCGGCGCGGGACGGCGGCGGCAGGGGGCGACCGGTGAAGGCGATCGGCCGCGACTCGGAATCGAACAGCGCAAGGTCGGCGTTTATCTGCCTTGCCAGGTGATCGAGCGCCTCCTGCTGCGCCTCGCGCGGGGCGTTCGCCGGGGGGAGCGCCGTGCCGGCCAATTCGCCGGCCATTTCCAACGCCTGGCCGAACGGCGAAACGGGCGAGCCGAGCCGCCACACCGCGCCGGCGATCAGCACGACGAGCAGCAGCGTCGCGACGATGGTCAGGTAAATCGTCTGGTAGAGCCGCCGCATGCCTCACCCGCTCGCCCCCTGCACCGTGCCCCGGTCTTCTCTCAATCCTGCGCCTTGGCAAAGACATAGCCGGCCCCGCGCACGGTGATCACGCGGCGCGGCTTCTTCGGATCGTCCTCGATGGCGGCGCGGATGCGGGAAATGTGTACGTCGATCGAACGGTCGAAGGCGTCGAGACGCTCATTCTTCATCTGATCCATGATCGTCTCGCGCGACATCACGCGCCCCGCGTGGCGGGCGAGCGCCAGAAGCAAGTCGAACTGGTAGCTGGTCAACGCACACACGTCGCCGTCGAGCCTGACCTCACGCCCGCCGAGGTCGATCTCCAGACGGCCGAAGCGCAACAGTTCCGATCGCTCGTCGCCGCCTTTGGAGCGCCGCAGGATGGCGCGCAGCCGCGCGAGAAGTTCGCGCGGCTCGAACGGCTTCGGCAGGTAATCATCGGCGCCGATCTCGAGTCCCACCACCCGATCCATGGCGTCGCCGCGCGCCGTCAGCATCAGGATCGGGGTCTGCGCGCCGCTGCGCACCTTCCGGCAGATGTCGAGCCCGTCCATGTCGGGCAGCATCAGATCGAGGATGAGCGCGTCGAATTCCTGCCGGCCATGCAAGGCGAGGCCCGCCTGGCCGGTTGGCGCGATGGTGACGGAAAACCCGGATTCGCCGAGATAGTTCTTGACCATCTCGGCGAGCCGGGGATCGTCCTCGATGAGCAGGATCCGGTCGGTCACGGCACCATATTAGCCGCGGTTCCAGCCGCGCCAATGGCCGCCGGGGGGCAGCAGTTCCTCGAGCTTGTGCCGCTGGTCGGGGTTGAGCACCTCGGCCGCGTCGACGAGCGCCTGGGTGAACCGCTTGCTCAGCGCGTCGGCAACCGCGAGCCGGTCCGTGCGCAGCTTCTCGACCGCCGTGCGATCGATGTTCTGGGCGAGCAGAAGGCTACGCGCCTCCTGCCGCGCGGAGAACAGCTTCTCGCGCATCGGGATCATGTCCTTCACGGCGTTCTTGACGATGGTGCGCAGCTTTTCCTGCTGCTCCGCCGTAGCGTCGACCTCGACGGAGATATGGCGGATCATGCGGTCGGCGCGCTCCTCGGCGCGCGCGGGATCGAAGCCGCCGCCGAAGGGTCCGCCGCGCCAATGGCCGGGGCCGTGACCGAAGCCGTGGCCGAAGCCGGGGCCGGGCCCGAAGCCAAAGCCTTGACTGAACGAGGTTGTGGCGACCGCGCCCGCTCCTACCAGCCCGAGGCCGAGGGCGAGGATAACGGCCGTTTTCGCAAGCCAGCCCGACCGCGGCTTTGCCGACGCGGTCGACGGGGCGGGGGTGGGGATTTGATCGCTCATGGAAGTCTCCTTTTTGGCCCGTGGCGGCTGAGGCCACTCCGCGCAATCTGCGACTCGGCCGTTTCAGGGGCTTCTCGCCCGTGTAAAGTTTTGTAAAGACAGCCATGAGCGCCGTTCGGGGCGGAGCGCTCGCGCCCGCTTCAATCGGTGATATGCTGGCGCCACCCCCAGCAAACCCCAACCGAACCCGCATGCCCGACCCCCCTTTGCGGAAACCGACCGAGCCATTGCCGAGCGCCGCCGCCATCGCCGCGGCGCTGGGAGTGCGCTCGATCGTGCTGATCGGGATGATGGGAGCGGGGAAGTCCTCGATCGGCCGCCGGCTGGCGAAGAAACTGGACCTTTCGTTTGTCGACGCCGACTCCGAGATCGAACTCGCCGCCGGCATGCCGATCACCGATATATTCGAAAATCACGGCGAGGATTATTTTCGCGCCGGCGAGGCGCGGGTGATCGCCCGCTTGCTCGACCAAGGCCCGCAGGTGCTCGCGACCGGGGGCGGCGCTTTCATCAATCCCGGCACGCGCGACCTGATCGGCGCCAAGGGCATATCCGTCTGGCTCAAGGCAGAGCCCGACGTCTTGCTGCGGCGGATCAAGCGGCGCTCGGACCGGCCCCTGCTCCGCACCGCCGACCCGGAGGCGACGTTGAACAGACTGATCGAACAACGCTATCCCGTTTATGCAGTGGCGGACCTGACCGTGCATTCGCGTGACGTCCCCCATGAAGTCATCGTCGATGAGATCATCGCGGCCATCGCCGCATGGCTCGGCCTCGGCGCGACCGCAGCACAAGGCTCCGCACCATGACCGCCCCGCTCCGCCAGCAGGATCCCATTCGCGTCGACGTCGCGCTCGGGGAGCGCGCCTACGATATCGTCATCGGCCGCGGGCTCATCGGCTCGCTCGGCGCCCGGATCGCTGCGCTCAAGCCGGGCGCGAAGGCCGCGATCGTCAGCGATGCGACGGTTGCCGCGCTCCATCTTGCCGCCGCCGGCACGGCGCTGCGAGACGCCGGCGTCGAAACGACGGACATCGTTGTACCCGCGGGCGAGGGCACGAAGTGCTTCGCGTCGTTCGAGCGGGTCTGCGACGACCTGATCAAGGCGAAGATCGAGCGCGGCGATATCGTCGTTGCGCTCGGCGGCGGCGTGATCGGCGACCTCGCCGGATTTGCGGCGGCGGTCGTGCGGCGCGGTCTCGACTATGTCCAGGTGCCGACCACGTTGCTTGCCCAGGTCGACTCCTCGGTCGGCGGCAAGACCGCGATCAATTCGCGGCACGGCAAGAATCTGATCGGCGTCTTCCACCAGCCCATCCTGGTCGTGGCCGACACGGCCTTGCTCGATACGCTCCCCGCCCGCGAGTTCCGCGCCGGTTACGCCGAGGTGGCGAAATACGGCTTGCTCGGCGACGTCGCGTTCTTCGCCTGGCTCGAAGCGAACGCCGCCGACGTGTTCGCGGGAGGACCGGGCCGGGAATTCGCCATCGCTACGAGTTGCCGGATGAAGGCGGAGGTGGTCGCCCGTGACGAACGCGAGGCCGGAGAGCGCGCCCTGCTCAACCTCGGCCACACATTCGGTCACGCGCTCGAAGCCTCCGCCGGGTTTTCCGACCGGCTGCTGCACGGAGAAGCCGTCGCCCTCGGCATGACGCTCGCCTTCCAGTTTTCGGCGCGCCTGGGGCTGCTGCCGCACGCCGACTCCGAGCGGGTCGAGCGTCACCTGGCAGACGTCGGCTTGCCCACCCATCTCTCCGACGTGCCCGGCGGCTGTCCGGATGCGGATGCGCTGATGGATCTCATGGCGCAGGATAAAAAAGTGAGGCGCGGCCGGCTCACTTTCATTCTGGCGCGCGGCATCGGCGCGGCTTTCATTGCGCCTGACGTCGATCCCGCCGACGTGCGTTCTTTTCTGGTCGAGAAGCTCGCCGAGCGATGTTGATCGAAGACTGGGTTGCACTTGGCGTCACGGTGTTCTGCGTGGCGTCGGCGGCGTACTTCTCCGCCAGCGAGACGGCGCTGACGGCCTTTTCCCGCGCCCGCCTGCTCCGTCTCGAAAAGACCGGCAACGCCCGCGCAGCCAGAGTCAACCGGCTGGTGCAGCGGCGCGAGCGGGTGACGGGCGCCCTTCTCGCCGGCAAGGATATCGTCATCATTCTCGCTTCGGCGCTGGTTGCCGGACTGCTGCTTTCCCGGTTCGGCGAGATCGGCATTCTCTATGCGACGGTCCTCATGGCGGCCATCACCCTGGTGCTCGCCGAGGCGCTGCCGAGGATGCTCGCGGCCACCGCGCCGGATCGCGTCTCCCTGCGGGTGGCCCGTGTGGTTTCGCTCGTCGCATCCTTGCTCGGGCCGGTGCTCGTGGGCATCGACGCGGCGGTCCGGGCAATGCTGCGCCTGTTCGGCGTGAAGCCCGGCGCCGAGCAGACTTTCCGCTCCGCGCATAAGGAACTGCGGGGCGCCGTCGATCTTCTGCAACGCGCCGGCAACGTCGAGAAAGCCGACCGGGATTTTCTCGGCGGGCTGCTCGATCTGCGCGAACTGACCGTCGCCGACGTCATGATCCATCGCACCGACGTCATCATGGCCGACGCCGCCGATCCGCCGGCGAAGATACTCGAAGAGGTATTGACGCGGCCGGTCACGCGCCTGCCGCTGTGGCAAAACACGCCGGAGAACATCGTCGGCATTCTGCAGGTGCAGGATTTATTCCGGGCGATCTATTCGGCCGAAAACGACCTCACAAAAATCGACGTGATGACGCTGGCCCGGCCAGCCTGGTTCGTTCCCGAAACCCGCCCCCTGATCGAGCAGCTCAAGGCGTTTCGCCGGCGCAAGATGCCTTTCGCCGTCGTCGTGGACGAGTACGGCGAGATGATGGGGATTCTGACGATCGAGGACATTCTGGAGGAGATCGTCGGCGACATCACGGATGAGCGCGACGTGCAGGTCGCCGGCGTGCGGCTGCTGCCGGATGGCTCGGTCAACGTCGACGGCGTGGTGCCGATCCGCGACCTGAACCGCGCGATGGACTGGAACCTGCCCGACGCCGACGCCACGACGATCGCCGGTCTCGTCATCCATGAAGCGCAGTCGATTCCGGAGCCGGGGCAGAGCTTCACATTTCATGGCTTTCGCTTCCAGGTCCTGCGCAAGCAGCGCAACCGCATCACCGCGCTGCGGATCACGCCGCTGGTCCGCCGCGCGGTTGCCGCAAAGGCGACCTGACCGGGGCGCGGCCCTGTTTGCGCTTGCCGACCAGTCGGCATGCGGCGAGAATTCAACGACAGTATTCTCCGGCAGGGAGAGAGCCGTCCGCCACGGAAGCTTTCGCCGCCGCAAGTGAAGTCCATTTCGACTGGAACTGAATTCGCTCAGCGACGACACGACGGAAACCGGGCGATGGACGCAGCCAATCTGAGGGTGTTCGAAGCGGTGGCGCGGCTCGGCAATATGAGCCGGGCTGCGCAGGAGTTGAACACGGTTCAATCGAACGTCACCGCCCGTATTCGGGCGCTCGAGCATGAGCTTGGCGTCCCCCTCTTTCATCGAACCAACCGCGGCGTCGCATTGACCGAGGCGGGGCAGCGCCTGCTGCCCTATGCCGCTCAGATCGGCCGTCTCCTCGCCGACGCGCGCAGGGCCGTGGACGACAACGGCACCCCACGCGGCCCCCTGACGATCGGCTCGCTCGAAAGCACGGCCGGCATTCGCCTGCCGCGGCTGCTCGCGGCCTATGCCGCCGCGCATCCCGAAGTCGATCTGGTGCTGACCCCGGGCGACACGAGCGAACTGATCGACCGTACGCTGAACCATGAGGTCGACGGCGCTTTCGTGTGCGGGCCGGTCAACCATCCGGATCTCGACGAGGAGGTCATCTTCCGCGAGGAACTGGTGATCGTCACGGCGCAGTCGGCGCAGAGTCTTGCCGATCTCCTGGGACAAAGGCACCTCAAAATCGTCATTCTCAAGCTCGGCTGTTCCTATCGCCAACGGCTCGAGGATGTGCTGGCACGGCGCGGCGTGGTCGGATTGCGCCGGCTCGAATTCGGCACCATCGATGGAATCCTCGGCGCCGTCGCGGCAGGCGTCGGCATCACCTTGCTGCCGCGCAGCCTGGTCGCGGCGCGCGTGCGCGCGGGCGAGGTTGCTGCGCACGCGCTGCCGGACAACGAGTCCCAGGTCGATACGGTTTTTATCCGGCCGCGCG
>JAEULX010000271.1 GCA_016793685.1 Bradyrhizobiaceae bacterium | reverse complement strand
ATTCCGCTCATGCGTTTTCCTCCCTGGCATGAACCATCCCCCACGGATAACCGCATCCGCGGCGGGTGCATACTTCTGTTTTATGCTAACCATTACCCCCCTTATCGCCGAAAGAATATTAGCAATTAGGTGGTGCTGCCGGTCAGGATTGAACTGACGACCTCTCCCTTCATCACACTGGCGCTTTCGCGCTCACCGCAAGCGGCGTTCGTGCGCTGGACCATCCCTTCGCCGATGGGCTCGCTCGAGCCGTTAGGCGCCGCCCGTCTGGCCTCTACACCTTCCCGTTCACGGGCTTGGCTCGGGATTGCCGTCGGCATGACCCGGACGGTTTCCCCGACTTTGGGCGGTGCGCTCCCGGCCGTTTCCGGCCGGGCGGGCAAAATTTACCAAGGGAGTGCTCTACCACTGAGCTACGGCAGCGATTCCTCCTGAGTGGTGCGGCGGAATCGTTCTTCGATCAAGAATCGATTCCGAACTAGCGAGGCAGGATCCGCGTGCGATTAGGTATCACAAGCGGGGAGGCGGAACGTGCCACAAGGTGGACAACATCGCAAGGACGCTGTGTTGCGTGCCGGCCTTTCATTGCTTTGCGTGACGCCTATTCGCCATTAGTATGAGCGGGCCATGGATGATCAGGCCGACGGGCACTCAGAACGGATCGCGCCGCGCGACGAGCGGGGACAACGCCTTGCCGCCGCGCTGCGCGCGAATTTGCTGCGGCGCAAAAAGCAGGCTTCGGCGCGAGCACGCGACAGCGAGCGCGACGAACGTGCCGGCGGCAGCGACGGCGCCCCCGCCGCGATGCCTCACGATTCTGCCGAAATCGTTCCGGACAAGAAAACCCGCTAGACGCTTTGAGAGACATACAGCCTGCGGCGGGACCATCTCGCCAACATGGATTGACGCGGCGTCCTACGGGCAGCGCTGCATGGGGCAAGGGGTATCATGGATCGCATTCGCATCGTCGGTGGGCGTCCGCTCGTAGGAAGCATCCCGATCTCGGGCGCAAAGAACGCCACGCTACCGCTCATGATCGCGAGCCTGCTGACCGACGAGGTCCTCGTTTTGGAGAACGTTCCGCGGCTCGCCGACGTTGCGTCGCTGCAGCGGATTCTCGGCAATCACGGCGTCGACGTGATGGTGGGCGGCAAGCGTCCCGGCGATTCGGAGTACGAAGGCCAGACCCTGCACATTTCCGCCAAGCGCATCGTCGACACCACTGCGCCGTATGAACTCGTCGCGAAGATGCGGGCGAGCTTCTGGGTGATCGCGCCGCTTGTCGCTCGCATGGGCGTGGCGCGCGTGTCGTTGCCGGGCGGCTGCGCCATCGGCACGCGTCCCGTCGATCTGCTGGTGATGGCGATGCAGAACCTCGGCGCCGAGATCGAGATCGACCGCGGCTATGTGGTGGCGCGCGCGCCGAAAGGGCTCAAGGGTGGCCGGATCGAGTTTCCCAAGGTCACGGTCGGCGGCACGCATACGGCGCTCATGGCGGCGACGCTCGCCGACGGCGTCACGGAAATCGAGAACGCGGCCTGCGAGCCGGAAATCACCGATCTCGCCGATTGCCTCAACAAGATGGGCGCGAAGATCACGGGCGCCGGCACAAAGCATATCGTCGTCACCGGCGTGCCCCGCCTGTCGGGCGCGCGCCATCGCGTGCTGCCCGACCGCATCGAGACCGGCACCTATGCGATGGCGGTCGCCATGGCGGGCGGCGATGTTCTGCTGCAGGGGGCGCGCGCCGAACTGCTGCAGGCGGCGCTCGACGTGATCGCAGGCGCGGGCGCGGAGATCTCCGTGACCAATGCCGGCGTGCGCATCGCGCGCAACGGCGCGGGTCTTGCCCCGGTGCGGGTGACGACCGAGCCGTTCCCCGGCTTCCCCACCGACCTCCAGGCGCAGCTGATGGCGCTGATGACCCGCGCGGGCGGGACTTCGCATATCACCGAGACGATTTTCGAAAACCGCTTCATGCATGTGCAGGAACTCGCGCGGCTAGGCGCGCAAATCCGCCTGGAGGGAGAAACGGCGACCATCGACGGCGTGCCGCAACTCAAGGGCGCGCCGGTCATGGCGACCGACCTGCGTGCTTCGGTTTCGCTGGTCATCGCCGCGCTTGCCGCCGAGGGCGAGACCATGGTCAACCGCGTTTATCATCTCGATCGCGGGTTCGAGCGCCTCGAGGGCAAGCTTCAGGCCTGCGGGGCCGAAATCGAGCGGCTGAGCGGCTTCTAATCTCCGGGATATTCGGCGGGAACGAATGGCGGCGCGCCGGCATTCCTTCACCGCGCATTGCAGAGGGAACGACATGAAAATTGCGTATGCAGGGGCGATGTTGCTCGCCCTCATGGGTGTTGCGGCCGGTCAGGACAGCCAGCAGTTGCTTCCGGCGATACCGAGCACGGGCGGCGTCGGTGCCGTACCGCAAAGCGGCGTCCCGAAACTCACGCTGGAACAAAAGACGATCATCGCGCAAGCGGTTCGGCAGGCAAACCGCAAGGTCGTGGTTCCTCCGGGCGTCAGCGCCCAGGTTGGATCGGAGCTCCCGGCCTCGCTCGAACTCTACATGCTGCCCGACACGACGCTGGCGCAGATCCCCGCCGCAAAGCTCGTTAAATACACCCTGGTCAGCGACCGGGTCGTATTGGTCGATCCGACGACCATGCGCGTCGTCGATATCCTGTCGGAGTAGGACGGGTAAGGCGGCTATCGCACCTGGCTGCGCTTACGGAGCGTGCGATCCGGCCTTCAGCCGCAGGCCGGTCGCGGTCGGCAGCAGATCGAGATAGGGCCCCATGAAAAACGCCTCGCCGCTGCCCGGGCCGAAGGAGGCGTCGTACGCCTCGATCATTTCGCGCATCTTGCCGGCGCAGGCGGGCATCGAATCGACGATCAGCTCGCCCATCATGGCGTCGAGACTGCCCTGCTGCATGCGAGGATCGGCGGCGATCTTGCGCACGACGCATTCGGTCGCGGCGTTGACCGTCGCTTTCAGCGCGTCGCCCCGGCGCGCAGCCGTGTCCGGTCCCAATTGATCGCCGACGGGCCCGGTCGCAACCGTTGCGGCCAGCGTCACGGCGAATAGCGGCGCCCAGATCACGGTAGTCCCCCCATGCCCCTGCTTATCTCTACGCGATTGCCGCCAGGCGCGAAAGAGAGCGCCCCTGTAACGACGCTGCTTTTCGAGGTTTCGGCCCGCTTCGGCGCGCGATTTTCCAGGAACTGTGGCGCGGGCGCCGCGTTTTTCGCTCAACGGGTCTCACAACGCATAGAAGGATCATGATGCAGCTACGCCGCACGATGTTTTCCGTCTGCCTCGCCGCATGGGCATGCTCCGGCGCGATCGCATGGGCGCAAACGCCAGCGCAGGACGCTGCCGTCGGGCCGCGAATCGCGCTTACGACGGCGCAGCGCCAGACGATCTACCAGAGCATCAGCAGCACGCAGAAGAATCACGCCGCTCCTACCGGCTTCCGCGTGTCGATCGGCGGGACCGTGCCGCCGGGCATCGCGCTTGCGCCCGTGCCGGACACGTTGACGGCGCTGATGCCGCAAGTCGGCGGCTTCGAGACGGCGATGATCGAGAAGCAGGTCGTTCTCGTCGACCCGCAGAACCGGCAGGTCGCCGTCGTCATCAAAGGTGAGGAGTGAGCATGCCCGGCGAGGGACCGATGTGCGCTGCGGCGTCGGGCGCCGTAAAATCCGAACGGGCGTCGGGCGAGGAACCGATGACCGCGCTGCAGGCCTACAATCTCAAAATGCTGTCCGAGCAGGCGCGCGAGCTGGGCGCTTTCGACCGCGCATTGACGAAGGCCGAAGCGTCGCGCCGCATCAACGCGCTCAAGGCGAAGCTGTGGCTGGCGGGCGAACCGCCGCATACGGCCTGATCGCAAGCGCTCCGAAGCCGGCCCATCCAAGCCCTACGAAACGCATGACCCCGCAAAGCCGAGCTTTGCGGGGTCATGGAACGAAACCAGATGGTTGAGGCGCGCCGCTAACCGAACAAACGCGGCGTGCGCGCTCTGCTTTACGCCGACTTCGCTTCGTCGAGCGCGTCCTTCCATTTCGACATGCTGTCGGAAATGATTCGCGTCGACGTCAGCGCGGCGTGATTGAGCTGCGCATAGCCGGTGATTTCCCGCTGCACGCGCTCGCCCTCGTTGGCGATGTAGTCGCGGAGATTCTGCAGTTCGCCGATCAGGCTGTCGATTTCCTGCAGGGACGTGCCGGCGACACGCTGCACCAACGACCGGATGTTGCTGGCCGCGAACTCGCCGCTGCCGGCGTCCGTCCGCTTCAGCGATGTGAAATCGCGCCGGACGAACTCTCGGATCTCGCCTTCGAACGTGGTCGCGGCGTCCTCGCCAGCTTCGTCTTGGGGCTGAGCCGTGGTCAGGGTCATGAATATCGCTCCTTCCGACGCAACACGGGCACCGCGCGTGCTGCAACGCTCGACAGGGTTAACGCCACACAGGTTAACGCTACAACGGCCGCCATTAGGCCAGTCCAATTTGTCGCCGTCGCGGCGATTGTGGGGCGATCCACGCCCCACCATGCCGCAATTCCTGCCGATTCGCGAAGGGCATAGGCCGAACGATGGCTTGCTGCTCCCCGAGCGAAATGTCGCGCGTCGCCCGGCCGGCTACTGCGAGTAGCCGAAGAGAATCTCCGTGACGATCGGCTTCATGGCGCGGATGGCGGCGTCGTTCGAGGTGAATTCCTGGCCGGGCGCCGCCTCTTCGCGGGCGGTTTGCGGCGTTTTCGGATCGGCGGCGAAGAAAATGCCGATTTCGCAGCCGCCGGGCAGCGAGGCGAGCGCGCCCTCCTGCCAATCGAGGGCCGACGACGAGTTGGCCTGGTCGAAGCCCTGCAATTTGAAGGGCTTTCCGTTGATTTTTTCGACTTCCGCCAGCGGCATGCCGAGGCGCAAGCCCTTCGGGCCGGTCCAGCTCGAGCGGCCGGTGATCGCGATGCGGTAGATATCGGATCGTGCGGCCTCGTTCCGCCACTGCACTTCAAGACGCCGTTTCGGATCATCCGGAAACACGACGGTGGCCATCAGCTTGCTGCCGTCGGGGCCGCCGTCGATCTCGGTGAAGGTCACGTTTTTCGCATCGTAAGCCTTCTCGAGGGCTTCGTGATTCGAGCCGGCGGCAAACGCGCCGGTGCAGGCGACGGTGGTGGCGCCCTTGGCCGGCTTCTTGGCCTGGGCCCGCTCGCGGCGCGGCGCCGGCTTGGCCGCCGGCGCTTGCGCGCTGGGCTTGGATGCCGCCGCCGGCGGTTGCGCCTGGGCTGCCGGAGGTGGCGTCTGGGAAGCCGGGGCGGCCGTGTCGGCGGGGGGAGGCGTGGTCGTCTGCTGCTCGGGTTGCGGAGCCGGGGCCGGCCAGGGAGCCTGTGCCGGGGCTTGCGCCGATTGCGCGAAT
>JAEULX010000267.1 GCA_016793685.1 Bradyrhizobiaceae bacterium | reverse complement strand
CACGTTGACCAGGGAAGTCGATGCCTGGCGCAGGCGCCGCAATACCTATAACGCCAAGGCGAACTGGCACTTCACGACCGCCGACGCCCGGGTGAAACTGAAAAGCCTATATCCCGCGCTTTAGCTGATTCAGGCTACTAGAGCATTGTCCGGCGAAGCGGGAACCGGTTCGCCGCAGACAATGCGATCACTGAAACCAAGCATTGTCCGGCGAAGCATGCCCCCGGACGTGATCCGGGGGCGATAACCGGTTCGCCGCAGATGCGATGATGGCGACGTCCGCACCTTCGGCGGTGCGGGAGTTCGCACGATTTACGCCGGGTCGGCCTCGAGCGGAACGGTCGGCGCGTCCTTGGGGTTGCGCAGCGTCAACGACGTTTTCACGTTGCGCACGTGGGGGGCGGCGGTGAGCTCGACCACGAGCGCCTGAAAGGCGGCGAGATTGGGCGCTACGCATTTCAATAGGAAATCGATCTCACCCGAGAGCATCCAGCATTCCCGCACGAACGGCTGGTCGCGCACGAAAGCCTCGAACGCGGCAAGATCGGGCTCGGCCTGGCTTGCGAGATGCACCATCGCGAAGGCGGTGACCTCGTAACCGAGCATCTTCGGATCCAGCAGCGCCCGGTATCCCGTTATGTAGCCGGCCTCTTCGAGGGCCCGCACGCGACGCAGGCAGGGAGGGGGCGACATGCCGACGCGGCGCGCGAGCTCTACGTTCGATATCCGGCCATCGTCTTGCAGTTCCTTCAGAATTTGGCGGTCAATGGCGTCAGGACGCATGGACACGACGAGTTCTCCGCAACATTGGGCGGCAAGCAAGCTTTACACGACATCGCGCATCGCGGAAATAATATTGCGCACGCCCGGCGCGAGGCTCGGATTGCAGGGTAGAGGTGCGCGGACCGAAGGTTGCATCGCTTGCATAGCTTTTCCCGCATTCGGTAAATAGCGGGTGGCTGCATCCCGCCGCGGTCGGTGGGTATGAGCGCATGGGTCTGATTAAACTGGCTGTTCGGACGGAGTGACATGGGGAAACCCACCCACGCCAAGCTCGTGATCATCGGTTCCGGCCCCGCCGGTTACACCGCTGCGATCTATGCTGCACGCGCGATGCTGGAGCCGATCCTCATCCAGGGCATCCAGCCCGGCGGGCAACTCACCGTCACCACCGATGTGGAAAACTACCCGGGCTTTGCCGAGGTGGTTCAGGGACCGTGGCTGATGGAGGAAATGCAGAAGCAGGCGGCGCATGTCGGCGCGAAGATCGTCGTCGATCATGTGACGAGCCTCGATCTCGGCCGGCGGCCGTTCCGCCTATCCTGCGATTCCGGCGACAGCTATCTCGCGGAGACGGTGATCCTCGCGACCGGCGCCCAGGCGCGCTGGCTCGGGCTTCCCTCGGAACAGTCCTTCCGGGGGTTCGGGGTGTCGGCATGCGCCACCTGCGACGGTTTCTTTTACCGGAACAAGGAAGTCGTGGTGGTGGGCGGCGGCAACACCGCGATCGAGGAGGCGCTGTTTCTCACCAATTTCGCCGCGAAGGTGACGGTGGTGCACCGGCGCAACGCGTTTCGCGCCGAGCGCATTCTGCAGGACCGGTTGTTCAAGCACCCGAAAATCTCCGTCGTCTGGGACAGCGCCGTCGAAGAGGTCACCGGCCGGGATGATCCACGGCGGGTCGTCGGGGTCGTTCTCAAGAACCTCAAGACCGGGGAGTTATCCACACTCGCCTGCGAAGGCGTGTTCATCGCCATCGGCCACGCGCCAGCGACCGAACTGGTCGCCGGCCAACTCGAGATAAAGCCGTCCGGCTATGTTAAGGTGGCGCCGTTTTCGACAGCGACCTCGGTTCCTGGCGTGTTCGCCGCAGGCGACGTTGCCGACGAGGTTTACCGCCAAGCCGTGACCGCGGCCGGCATGGGCTGCATGGCCGCCCTCGAGGCGGAGCGCTTTATTGCGGCGCAATCGGAGGCCGGCGCCGCTGCGGCGGAATAGGCAGGAAAAAATTCACAAGGAGCGTCTGCTCCGAGCTTGATCCGGGTTGGGAAACGCAACGCGACCCGCTTGTGCTTGGGTGCTGATCTTTCACCGCCGCCCTTCGTGGCGACGAGGGCGGCTAGCGCGAAGCCGCGCGACTTGGGATTCGACTGGACGAGCATGGATTGGGACAAGCTCAAGATCTTCCACGCCGCGGCCGAAGCCGGAAGCTTTACCCATGCCGGCGAACAGCTCGGTCTCTCGCAGTCGGCGGTGTCACGACAGGTCAGCGCGCTCGAACAGGATCTCGCGGTCGTGCTGTTCCATCGCCACGCCCGCGGGCTGATCCTCACCGAGCAGGGCGAGTTGCTGTTCCGCACCGCCCATGACGTGTTCACGCGGCTCGAGGGCGTGCGAATCAAGCTCGCCGACAGCCGCGAACGCCCGACCGGCGAGCTCAAGGTCACCACCACCACGGGAATTGGCGTGCACTGGCTGACGCCGAAGCTCGGCGAATTCACCGACCTTTATCCCGACATCAGGCTGACGCTGATCACCACCGACGAAGAGCTCGACCTCGGGATGCGCCACGCCGATGTCGGGATCCGCCTGCGCCTGCCGACGCAGCCTGACCTCATTCAGCGCAAGCTGTTTTCCGTACATTTCCATGCCTACGCCGCGCCGGACTATCTCAAGCGGTTCGGCACGCCGCATTCGTTCGAGGATCTCGACAGCCACCGCCTGCTGATCCTCGGCGGCTCCGATGTGCCGCCCAACCTGCAGGATACGCGCTGGCTCCTGTCGGGGGCGGGCCGCGACGGCAAGGAGCCGCGCACCCCCCACCTCGTCATCACCAATATCTTGGGAATTCTGCGCGCCTGTCAGGCGGGCATCGGGATCGCGCTGTTGCCCGACTATATCGTCGAAGAGGGCGGCGAACTGATCCAGCTGTTCAGCCAGGATTCGAACATCTCGCTGGACGCCTACTTCGTCTATCCGGAAGAGCTGAAGTCGGTGTCCCGGGTGCAGGTGTTCCGCGACTTCCTGGTCGCCAAGGCGCAGCGCTGGCGCTTCTGAGCGCGGGCGACCTCATGTCTATTCCGCATGGGAGGCATGAGAAAATGCCATTTGTGCAATGCGGTCGAACTGTTCCATTCTTTCAACTACAGTTGGTAAGTTGGTTGTCTCCCGATTGTGACGACGCGTAGCCGACTGTCCCTCTGGAAGGTGGTGTTGGTCTTTGACGATCGACACAACTGTGCCGGGCCGAAAGGTCCGGCGTTTTTTTATGTGTTATATCAACGCCCGGACCGGATGTTTCACGCCGCCTGGCTGCTTCACACCCAGAGCCGTTCGCCATCCAGCCCCTTGTAAAGCTGCGCAACGTATTCGCCGTAGCCGTTGAACAATTGGGTCGGACGCCGCTCGTCCGTGCCGAGCAGGCTCTCGCTGGCCTGGCTCCAGCGCGGGTGCGGCACCTCGGGATTGACGTTCGCCCAGAAGCCGTACTCGCTGCCCTGCAACCGCTCCCAGAAGCCCCGGGGCCGTTCCGCGGTAAAGGAGAAGCGCACGATCGACTTGATCGACTTGAAGCCGTACTTCCACGGCACCGCGAGGCGCAACGGCGCTCCCATCGACTTCGGCAGCGGCTTGCCATAGGCGCCGGTGACGAGGAAGGCGAGATCATTCGTGGCTTCCGCCAGCGTCAGACCTTCGGTGTAGGGCCACGGATACCAGACCTGCCTTTGGCCGGAGGCGACGGACGCGTCGAGGAAAGTCTGCATCTGCAGATAGCGCGCCGACGACAGGGGTTTCGCCAGTTCGACCAGCTTGGCGAGCGGAAAGCCCGACCATGGAACGGCCATCGCCCAGGCTTCGACGCAGCGGTGGCGGTAGAGGCGTTCCTCCAGCGGCATCCGCTTCAGGAGGTCGTCGATGCCGATCTCCATCGGCTTGTCCACCAGGCCGTCCAGCTTGATCGTCCACGGCCGGATGATGAGCGCGCGGGCCGCGCGTGAAATTGTCTTGGAGGAGCCGAACTCGTAGAAATTGTTGTAGGTGGTGTTGATCGTCTCGTCCGTGATCGGGCGGTCGAGCACGAATTTGGCGTTCCGCTTGACGGGATAGAGCGAGGCCGTCGGATCGGGGAGATCGGCGCGGCGCTGCGCGGCCGCGCTGCCCGGAATAAGCGCTGCCGCGGCAGCCGCGCCGGCGCCGGCCAGCAGGGTGCGCCGGGAGAAGAACAGGTTCTCGGGCGTCGCCTCGCGCTCGGGCAGCTCCCACCCGCGGCGATGGATCACGTGCATGCTGCGCTCCTCCAATCTCGGCGCCCAACCTCTGCTACATATACGTAGGCAATGGGGCGTTTGTTTCCGATAGCGAAAGCGGCAGCGGCGCCTGCGACACCGCGCGCCGCCACGCCGGCCGCGGGGCCGTGCGGACCGAGCATGGAGACTCAACTCACGTGAGCGACGAGACCGAAGCGATCGCCGATATCCGGACGGCCGTGCGCGCCTTGTGCGGGAAATTCCCCGGCGAATACTGGCGCAATCTCGATCGCGCGCGCGCCTATCCCGCCGAATTCGTGCTGGCCCTGACCGAGGCGGGGTTTCTCGCGGCGCTGATTCCGGAAGAGTTCGGCGGCAGCGGACTGAGCCTTTCCGCGGCTGCGGCGATCCTCGAAGAGATCCATGCGTCGGGCTGCAACGGCGCGGCCTGTCATGCGCAGATGTACACGATGGGCACGGTCCTGCGGCACGGCAGCGCCGCGCAGAAGGCGCGCTACCTGCCCGGGATCGCCCGCGGCGAGCTGCGGCTGCAGGCCTTCGGGGTCACCGAGCCGACCTCGGGAACCGACACGCTCAGCCTGCGCACCACGGCGCTGCGCGCCGGCGATCATTACGTCGTCAATGGCCAGAAAATCTGGACGTCGCGCGCCGAGCACTCCGACCTGATGCTGCTGCTTGCCCGCACGACCCCGCGCGAGGCGGTGCGCCGCCGCACCGACGGGCTCTCGGTCTTTCTCGTCGACATGCGCGAGACGCAGGGTCTCACCATCCGGCCGATCCGCACCATGATGAACCATGCGACGACCGAAGTGTTCTTCGACGACATGCGCGTGCCGGCGGACAATCTGATCGGCGAGGAGGGCAGGGGCTTTTCATACATTCTCTCCGGAATGAACGCCGAGCGCATCCTGATCGCCGCCGAATGCATCGGCGACGCCAAGTGGTTCATCGCCAGGGCTTCGGCCTACGCCAAGGAGCGCGTCCTTTTCGGCCGGCCGATCGGGCAGAACCAGGGTGTGCAGTTTCCCATCGCCCGCGCCTACGCGCAGATGCGCGCAGCCGAATTGATGGTGGGCGAGGCGGCCTCGCTCTACGAAGCCGGGCGCGACTGCGGCGCCGAGGCGAACATGGCGAAGCTGCTCGCCGCCGACGCCTCCTGGGCCGCCGCGGACATGTGCGTGCAGACTTATGGCGGGTTCGGATTTGCCGAGGACTTCGATATCGAGCGCAAGTTTCGCGAGACGCGGCTCTACCAGGTGGCGCCGATCTCCACCAATCTCATCCTCTCCTATCTCGCCGAGCACGTGCTCGATCTGCCGCGCTCCTATTGACCTTTGAAGCCTCGGCGCCGGGGTCGCCCGCCCCCGCTGCCTGCGCGGCCCGTCGGCTGGTGAGGCAATTCGTCGCAATGCTTTCCTATCGCTTAACGCGGGACGGCGTCGGAAGCTTTCAATTCGGCGCGTTGACAGGTTTCGGCTGCGCGCGAGCTTGCTGACCAAAGAAAACAAGAATGCCAGGGGCGATTTAGGAGCCCACGCAGCCCGGCGGCATGGCTGTGTGCGTGCGCTGCGAACGCCCGGCAATACATGGGAGGAACCGATGCCGCACCGTGTGCTCGTGGTCGATGACGAGGCCACCATCCTTCTTGCGCTCGAGTTCCTGATGAAGAAGGCCGGCTACGACGTCCGCACCGCACGCGACGGCGAGGAGGCGCTTGCCGAAATGCAGAAAGCGCGCCCGGACCTCGTGCTGCTCGACGTCATGATGCCCAAGCGCAACGGCTTCGACGTCTGCGAAATCATCCGCGCCAATCCGGAATGGAAGGAGGTCCGCGTCATCATGCTGACCGCCAAAGGGCGCGACATCGAACGTGAAAAAGGCTTGGCGGTCGGCGCCGACGACTACATCACCAAACCGTTCTCGACCCGCGAGGTGGTTGAACGGGTGAAGGGCTGGCTTGCCGGCGCTCCGAACTCGGCCGAAGGAAACGGCGAACAATGCGAGCATCCGGCGCCGTAGCGATACTCCTCGCGCTGCTGAGCCTCGCTGCGTTCACGGCGTCCGGGGTCGCACTGTGGTGGGCGGTCAAGAGCAGCGGAGTCGTGGGCGCCTTCCTGTCGCTCGCGTTCCTCCTGGTGGCGGCGTTCACCGCGGCGGCCTACGGCGTTCTGTACAGCAAGCTGCTCCGGCCGCTTGCGGCGCTGACCGGCGAATTGACGATGCATGCGCAGACCCGGATCGATCGCGCGCCTTTCGTCGCCCCCGGCCACTGGCTCGACGGGCTGCCGGCGGCGGTGGCGAAATTCGTCTGTACGCTGCAGTCCGCCCGCGGCGAGATCGACAGGGCGGTGAAGGCCGCCACGCTGCGCGCGCAGGAACAGAAGAGCCGGCTGGAAGCCATTCTTCTCGATCTCTCCGAAGGCGTGATCGTGTGCAATCTCGATCATCGGATACTGCTGTACAATCAGGCTGCGGCCCGCATTCTCGACATGCGCGATGCGCTCGGGCTCGATCGCTCATTGTTCGGACTGCTCACCCGCGAACCGGTCGAGTACACGCTCGAACTGCTGTTCGAGCAGGCCAACGTGGCGCGGAGCAACGAGGAGCCGGCGCGGGAGACGCTCCCCGAGGCGGGCCCCGAGTCGGCAACGCGCCATTTTGTCTGCAGCACGGTCGATCTCGGCGCGCTGCTACAGGCCAGATTGAGTCTGGTCCGCGATTCCTCCGGGGGCGTATCCGGCTACGTGCTGACCTTCGCCGATGTCGGCGCCGAGCTCGAGAGCCTCGCCCAGCGCGACGCCTTG
>JAEULX010000239.1 GCA_016793685.1 Bradyrhizobiaceae bacterium | reverse complement strand
CCGAGGTCGCTTCACTTGCGGACATGGCCGCCATCAGCGGCCAGAAGAGCGCGGAGCCGAACGGCAGATGCGCCATGCGCCACCCTTTGTTTAATCGGTGCAGGCCTTCGTGCCGCTCCGGATGCGTCAGCTGTATCAATCCCGTGTCCGTACGCGGCGCGCGCATGGTGAGACGCTCATGCCTCGGGACGCCGTCCGGCTTCGTGGATGTCGCTCCCGCCGTTGCGTCCAACTACGATCTATGTGCTTGGAACGGCCGTCTCAAGCATGCCGCTCGCTCACTGCGAGCGCCTCACGCCTCCATCTCCTCCAGTTCCTCGATCATTCGCTCGATCAGGCCGAGACCGCCCTGCCAGAAGCCAGGGTCCCGTGCATCAAGCCCGAAGGGCGCGAGCAGTTCCGCGTGCGTCTTGGTCCCCCCCGCCGCGAGCATGGCAAGATAGCGCTCGGCAAAGCCCTCATGCGCATTCTCGTAGACGGCATAGAGCGCATTCACCAGGCAATCGCCGAAAGCGTAAGCGTATACATAGAACGGCGAGCGGATAAAGTGGCCGATATAACACCAGAAGGTTTCGTAGCCCGGCTTGAACTCGATCGCCGGCCCCAGGCTGTCTCCCTGCACTTCCATCCAGATTTCGCCGATGCGGTCCGCGGTTAGTTCCCCTTCCCGCCGCTCGGTGTGAACCATGCGCTCGAACGTATAGAACGCGATCTGGCGCACCACCGTGTTGAGCATGTCCTCGACCTTGGACGCGAGCATCGCGCGCCGGCGCTTCTTGTCCTTGGTGTCCGCGAGCAGCCGCTGGAAGGTGAGCATCTCGCCGAAAACGCTTGCCGTTTCCGCGAGCGTCAGCGGAGTCGGCGCCATCAGCGGTCCGTTCGCGGCCGCAAGCACCTGATGCACGCCGTGGCCCAATTCATGCGCCAGCGTCATCACGTCCCGCTGCTTGCCCTGGTAGTTGAGGAGGACATAGGGATGCGCGGACGGGACGGTCGGGTGGGAGAACGCGCCCGGCGCCTTGCCCGGGCGCACCGGCGCATCGATCCAGCGGTTGGTGAAAAACCGCTCGGCGATTTCGGCCATGCGCGGCGAGAAGGCGCCGTAGGCGGCGAGCACGGACTCGCGCGCCTCCTCCCATGGAATGGGGCGGCCGGAGGTCTGCGGCAGCGGCGCGTTGCGATCCCAATGGGCAAGCCGCCGTTTGCCGAACCAGCGCGCTTTCAGGGCGTAGTATCGATGCGACAGGCGCGGATGGGCGGTGCGCACCGCCGTCACCAGCGCATCGACGATCTCGCGCTCGACCCGGTTCGCAAGGTGCCGGGAGTCGGCGATGTCGGCGAAGCCGCGCCAGCGGTCGGATATCTCCTTGTCCTTGGCGAGGGTATTGGTGATGAGCGTGAACGTACGCAGATTTTGCTTGAAGGTTTGCGCCAAAGCGCCCGCTGCAGCCTTGCGAATTCGCTCGTCTTTGTCCTGCATCAGGTTGAGCGTCGGCTCGAGCGGCAGCGTCTTTCCGGCAACCTTGAAGCGAAGCCCGGCAATGGTCTCGTCGAACAAGCGGTTCCACGCCGAGAACGCGGTGACGGATTTTTCGTGGAAAAGCTGCTCGACCCGGTCTTCCAGCTGATAGGGCTTTTCCAGGCGGACCACGTCGACGAACGGGCGATAATGGCGGAGTTCCGGGTCCGCCATCGCCGCTTCGAGCAGGCTGTCGTCGATCTGGTTAAGTTCGAGTGTGAAGAACAGCAGGTGCAGGGAGACGGCGGTGATTTCATCCTGCACGTCGCCGTAGAATTTCGCACGCGCGGGGTCGGTCGTGTCGCCGGCATGGACCAGGCTCGCAAACGACATCAGCCTTCCAACCAGGTCGTCGAGAACTTCGAGGCGCTTGATCGCCTCCGCCAGCAGGCTCCCCGCGTCCGGCCGCCGCGCAAGGTCGGCCAGCTTGCCCTTGTAGTCCGCCTCGAAAGCCACCGCCTCCGTTCGCGCCCGGTCGAGGTCGCGCCGAATCTCCGGCGCGTCGATCGCCGGATAAAGATCCTTCAGGTTCCATTCGGGCAGCGCTTCGCGCGCAGGCGCGCGCCGCTTGGCGGCGGGAGCCGCACGGCGCGCCGGCGCAGGCGTTTTCGACTTCGGGCGTGATCGGGGTGAGCGAGTAAGCATGCGGCGATCGGGCTCCGTGGGTTCGCGTGAAGGCCTATGCGGGTGCGCCATGGCAAAGCGATGACGGTCTTATCTCCCCCTTTCTCGATTGCCCAGGCGCAACGACCGGCAACGACCGGCTTTCCTCGGGGAGGAGCGGTAACAAGCCGTTAAGCATGGCCGGTTAATGACATCCTTCAATCCTTTCTCTCCGCAAGTCTTGGAATCGCCGTGGCGGAACGCATCCTTATCGTCGACGACGACCCGGTTCAGCGCCGCCGGCTCGAGACGCTCGTGGCGAATCTCGGTTACGCGCCGGTCGTGGTTGCGACCGGCGATGCGGCGCTTGCGGCCCTGGCCGATCCGGACCAAGCCGAGGTCGCCTGCATCGTGCTCGACCTTGTCATGCCCGATCTCGACGGTCTCGGCGTGCTCGCGCGCATACGCCAGGCGGGGATTGCGATTCCCGTCATCGTGCAGACTGCCGAGAGCGGCGTGGACAATGTCCCTTCCGCGATAAATGCCGGCGCCGCCGATTTCGTGATCAAGCCGGTCGGTATCGAGCGGTTGCGGGTGGCGCTGCGCAATGCGCTCGCTCACCAGACGCTGATCCGGGAATTGTCGCGCGCCCGGCGCGGCGGCGCCCCGACCCTGAAGGACATCGCCGTGCACGGCGCGTCCATGCACGCCGTCCGGCGCACGGCCGAAAAAGCCGCCGCCTCGACATTGCCGGTGCTGATCACGGGGGAGCCGGGCGTCGGCAAGACGTTCATCGCGCGCGCGATCCATGGGTCCGGCGCGCGGCGCGCCAAGCCGTTTGTCGTCGTCGATTGCGCCGCCATGCCGCACGCCCTCGCCTGCGCGCTCCTGTTCGGACACGAGAAGGGAGCCATGCCGGGCGCCGCGCAACGTCCGGGCAAATTGGTCGAAGCCGCGGGCGGCACGCTTTTGCTGCGCAACGTCGACGCATTGCCGCCGGCTACCCAGATCAAGCTCTTCCGTGCCATCGCGGCCGGCGAGGTCGAGCCGGCCTGCGCCCGCAGGCCCGTCCCGATCGACGTCCGCCTGATATCGACCTCCAGCCGAGATCTGATCGCAGACACGCATGCCGGCCGCTTTCACGAGGATCTTTTTTATCGTTTGCAGACATTCCACATCGCCGTGCCGCCGCTGCGCGAGCGCCGCGAGGAAATCCCCGATCTCATCCGGCGCTTTGTGCTCCGGTCCGCCGCCGACGAAGGCCGGTGCGCCCCTGCGGTATCCGCAGCCGCCCTGGACCAGCTCGCGGGCTTCGCCTGGCCGGGAAATGTCCGGCAACTCGCGGGCGCCGTATCCCGCGCGGTGGCTTTTGCCGACGGCGATCCGTTAGAGATCGGCGACTTCCCTCAGTGCGGCAAAAGCATGGCGATAACGCATGGAATAGTTAAAGACGCGAACGAATCCGCATGCGATCCGGCCGGCCCGGGAACCGCCAAAATCGTGTCGATACTCGCGCATGCTCGCACGGACGCGCCGCCCATGACGTCGCTGCCGCTGCTCGCTGAAGATGGGCAGATTCGCAGCCTTGCAGACATCGAGGCGGACGTGATTCGCTTTGCGGTTAACCATTATCGGCGGCGAATCTCCGAGATCGCGCGCAAGCTCGGGATCGGCCGGGCTACGCTTTACCGCAAGCTGGATACGCTAGGAATGGCGCTTAACAACGCTGATGAGTCATCGAGCGTGTCTATTGGGTGACAGGTCCCTAAAAAAGCCGCGGGGCGCCCATGCCGTCCAATTAATCACCAAGCTTGGAACAAATCGTTGAGTTAAGCTTTAATTCGGCGTGGGGGCTGCCTTGGCGAAAATTCCAATCGCGGCTGTATCGCGGCTAACCGCCGCTTCGCTTTGCCTTGGGGGGTTTGGGGGCATGCGCGTCAATCATCTCCTGGCCGGATCGGCCATCGCGCTAATTCTGACCGCGGGCATCACCGCGTATGCAGGTTCGAACGGGAACATCAGCGTTGATGGCATCCCGCAGATCGAGCCTGCGAAAGTCGTCATCACGCAGAAAGACGCCTCGGCCCTTCCGGACGCCATCAGTCCGGCGGTGCGCGAGGACGCCGCCATTCCAATGCCGGCGCCGGCCGAAGTCGTGATTACGCCGGCCGATATCGCCAAGGCGCCGTCGAGCAAGAACGCTCCGCGGACGGCCGTTCCCGAGATCGAATCGATCCCGCTGGCCATCCCGCAGGATGCGACGAAGAGCCAGGACGCGGCGCCCGCCGCGACGACGCCTGCCCAGCCGGCGCCCGAGCTCGTGCTCGACCCGCTCGGCGAGCGGCTGCGCGATGGGCTGAGCGCAACGGCTTCGAACAAGCTGTTCGACGCCAAGACCCGCGCTTCGCTCGATGGTTTCTATCTCGCCCGCAAATACGCTCCGGTGTGGACCGTCAATGGCGCCATGAACGCCCAGGCGAAGGCGGTTATCGCGCAGCTCAAGCATGCCGACGCCGACGGGCTCGATCCTTCCGACTATCCGGTGCCTGCACTGGAAGCGAACGCCGGGCCGGACGCGCTCGCCGATTTCGAATTGAAGCTGACCGACGCCGTGGTCACCTATGCACGCCATGCCGCGGTTGGCCGCGTGCACTGGTCGCGCGTCTCCCGCGACATCTTCTACGATATCCCCGCTCCGGAAGCGGCCGACATTCTCGGCAAACTCGCTTCGGCGTCGGACGCGCGCGCTGCGCTCGACGGCTACAACCCGCAGCACGAATACTACAAGGCGCTGAAGGCGAAGCTCGCCGAGATCCGCGGCGACAAGGACGGCGCCAAGACGCGCATCGGCCACGGCCCGGCCCTGAAGGTGGGCATGCAGGACCCGCGCGTTCCTGATCTGCGCGCCCGGCTCGGTGTCGCCGGTGACGACGGGAACATGACCTACGACAACGAACTCGCGGACGCCGTAAAGAAGTTCCAGAAGCAGAAGGGTCTCGCGGCGAACGGCAATTTCACGTCCGCGACGGTCGACGCATTGAACGGCCCGCGCAATGACCGCGCCGCCGACCTGATCATCGCCAACCTCGAGCGCTGGCGCTGGATCTCGCATGACCTCGGCCCGTCGCATGTCATCGTCAACATTCCCGAGTTCATGCTGCGGCTGTTCAATAACGGGTCGCTGCTGTGGCAGACCCGGGTC
>JAEULX010000192.1 GCA_016793685.1 Bradyrhizobiaceae bacterium | reverse complement strand
TCGGATGCCGGCTTGCTCGCGCGCGGCGCCGACGCGCTCGCCAAGGCCTTCAAGCGCAGCTGACCCAGCCGATCGGGGGCGGAAACGACACGGCGCACGAGCAAAACCTGCTCGACGCCGCGCGAACGCGCCGTCAAGCCTTGAACCTGCGTGCGCGGCAGTTCAGACTGGCTGCGGTCCCTCGGGTCGAACAACCACGGAGGGAGGCAGTATGGACGTTATTGAGGACTACCTCCGCGAACAGGCGGCGAAATATCGCGAACTCGCCGCCCAATCGGGCGACGAATTCGTCAAAAAAGAGCTTCTGGAACTGGCCTTGATTTGCGAAGAGGCCGCCAACGATATTGAAGACCGTCTGACCAGCGGATGAAGCGGGGCAAAGCATTTTCCGGCGAAGTTGAGGACCGGCTCGCCGCAGAAATGCGACTGCGAACGAACACATCGAGCGCGACTTCCGATCCCGCTTGAACGGGCGGAGCGGAAGACGTCTTGCCGGAGCATTTTAGGCGAACTGGACTCCGGTTCGCCGCCAGAGAATGCGACTGCAAAAGAGAATTAGAGCGAAGCGCGATTCTGTTAGGACAGAACTCGCGCTAATGCTGTCGCTCGGCGACGAAGCGCGCCGCCGCCTTCAGCACATCCGCCTTCGCTCCGAACGGCGCGAGGGCCGCTTCCGCATCGGCGACGAGTTCTCCCAGCTTCTCGCGCGCGCCCTCGATCCCCAGAATGCGCACGAAGGTCGCCTTGTGGGCCGCCGCATCCTTATGGGTGGCCTTGCCGACCATGGCCGGATCGCCTTCAGCGTCGAGCAGGTCGTCGGCGATCTGAAACGCCTTCCCGATGGCGGCGCCGTAGCGCTCGAGGGCGAGCCGCGCCTCCCGGCCGGCCTGCCCGAGAATCGCCCCGCTCACGCAGGAAAATCGCAGCAAAGCCCCCGTTTTCATGGCTTCGAGCGTCGCGATATCGTCCTGCCCGAGCGGTTCGAGAACGCCGTTCGTGAACCGGCCCTCGGCCGCGAGGTCGAGAACCTGCCCGCCGACCATGCCCCCCAGGCCCGCCCCGCGCGCAAGCGCCGCAACAAGTTCCACGCGCACTCCCGGATCGGGATGGGTTTCCTCGCGCGACAGCACGTCGAAGGCGAGCGTCAGCAGGCCGTCGCCGGCAAGGATCGCGGTCGCTTCGTCGAACGCCTTGTGGGTCGTCGGCCGCCCCCGCCTCAGGTCGTCGTTGTCCATCGCCGGCAGGTCGTCATGCACGAGGGAGTAGCAGTGCACGAATTCGACCGCGCTTCCGACCATCAGGGCCTGGGAACGCGCCCCCGCGAACAGGTTGGCGGTCTCCACCACCAGGAACGGGCGGAAACGCTTGCCCCCGGCCAGCGTCGCATAGCGCATGGCTTCGAGCAGCCGCGGCGGGCGCGCCCGCTCGTCCTGCAGCGGATCGGCCGCGAGCAGCCGGTCGAGCAGGCCTTCCATATCGCTCGCGACGCGGTCGAGCCGCTCCTGAAAAATCGCCGTCGCCGCCGCGACTTGGTCTATATCATTGGTTTTACGCAACAAGTGAGCCCCCATCCACTGGCGCACCTCATCTCCTGGAGGCGCAAACTATCCGACCCGAGCCTATTCGTACACCCGCCCCTGCGGCCGGTTCGCGACGCCGGAAGCACGCCCGGCGGAAGCGCCGTCCGTTGACTTGAGCGACACGCCATGCTTTGGAGCTTCGCGCGGGCCTGGACGCCGTACGGCGTCGGCCGAGGATTCCGGCGGCCGCGCAGTTCGCTGCGCCGATCCGTTGTCTGCATCCTGATCGTATCATTCGCTCTTTACGCGCGCGAACCTGTCATGCCGTCGCTGCTTTCATTCGCTCCGATCACGATCGATGAGCGCGGTCGCTGCGAGCATGCTCGGGGCGACGCCGGGCTATGCCGGTGACCGACAGCGCCGCCGCATTGCGATCGGGCAAAGGTTCGCGCGACGAGAATTTTCCCGTCGCCTCGTGGCTCGTCCATCCGCGCCACCGCGGAATCATTCTCGCGTTTTACGAATTCGTCCGCGTCGCCGACGACATCGCCGATCACCCGACCCTGTCCGAACGGGACAAGCTCTCCCATCTCGATCGTCTCGAAAACAGCCTGCTTGGCGTGGCGGCAGACGAGTCCCATGGCGTCTCGTTGAAGGCGGCGCTTGCCGAGCGCGGCCTCTCCCCGCGCCATGCGCAGGATCTGCTCACCGCCTTCCGGCTCGACGTGACCAAGCGCCGCTATGCCGACTTCGACGACCTGATCGGCTACTGCACCTATTCGGCGATGCCGGTCGGCCGCTTCGTGCTCGATGTCCACGGCGAAAGCCGGAACACCTGGCCCGCCAATGACGCCCTCTGCGCCGCCCTCCAGATCATCAATCACCTGCAGGACTGCGCCGCCGACTATCGCGATCTCGATCGCGTCTATATTCCGCTCGACGCCTTCGCGGCGGAAGGAACCTCGGTCGAGGCGCTCGGCGCCGCCCGCGCGTCGCCCGCGTTGCGCGCCTGCATAGTCACGCTCGCCCAGCGCACGGGCGCCTTGCTCGACCAAAGCAGCGAGTTCTCCCGGCTGATCCGCGATCCGCGGCTTGCGCTCGAGGTCGCGGTGATCCAAACCTTGGCCGAGCGGCTCGTGCGGATTTTACAGGCGCGCGACCCGTTGAGCGAACCGGTGCACCTCGCCAAGCCCGCCGTCGCCGCGCTGGGTTTATCGGGGATTGCGCGAGGTTTATGGGGCCGGCTCTCGCGATGGGATCGAACCGACCCACACCCGGTGCGTGACTAATCGATCCTGTCCTGTATTCATCGATGTTTGCCATGACCGATTTCGCCCTTCGGACCGACGATCAGGAGACGGGTGCCCCGCGCCGCGCGGCCGGCAGTTCGTTTTATTTCGCCATGCGAATCCTGCCGCGCGCGCAGCGCGACGGCATGTTCGAAATCTACTCGTTCTGCCGCAGCGTCGACGACATCGCCGATTCGGCCGCGCCGCATCGCGAACGTCTGGCCGGGCTTGCGCGCTGGCGCGGCGAAATCGAGGCGCTTTATTCCGGCGGCGGACACCCCGAGAGTCGCCCCCTCGGCCGGGTCATCGCCGAGTTCGGGTTGCGCAAGGAAGACTTCCTGGCGGTCATCGACGGTATGGAGATGGATGCAGCCGGGGACATCCGCGCACCCGACCTGGCTCGGCTCGATCTTTATTGCGATTGCGTGGCGAGCGCGGTCGGCCGGCTTTCCGTGCGCATTTTCGGCGTCGGGGAGGCCGACGGCCTGCAGCTTGCGCACCATCTCGGCCGCGCGCTGCAGCTCACCAACATCCTGCGCGATCTCGACGAGGACGCTGCGATCGGACGGCTCTACCTCCCGCGCGAATTCCTGCGCGACGCCGGCATCACCAGCAGCGAGCCGCGAACGGCGCTGGCGCATCCCGGGATCACGACGGTCTGCACCGGCCTCGTGCGCCGCGCACGCGATCATTTCACGCAAGCCGACGCGATCATGCGCCGCTGCCCGCGTCCGACCGTGCGCGCGCCGCGGATCATGGGCAAGGTCTACCACGCCATTCTCGACCGGCTCGTCGCCCGCGGCTGGACCGCGCCACGCTCGCCGGTCCGCGTCAGCCGATTGCACCTGCTGCGCATCGTCCTGCAATACGGGTTCGTCTGATGCCGCGCGCCGTGCACATCATCGGCGGCGGCCTGGCCGGCCTCGCCGCGGCGGTCAAGCTGGCCGCTTCTCCGGCGGCGATCGCGCTGCACGAAGCCGCGGCGATGCCCGGCGGGCGGTGCCGGTCCTATCAGGATCACGCAACCGGCCTGCTCATCGACAACGGCAACCATCTCCTGCTCACCGGGAACCACGCCGCTTTCACCTATGCGCGCACGATCGGCAGCGAAAAGCTGCTCGTCGGCCCGGAAAAAGCAGAATTTTCCTTTTTCGACCTGGCGAACCGGCAGAGTTGGACGCTGCATCTCAACGACGGCCGGTTCCCCTGGTGGATCTTCAACGCGGATCACCGCGTGCCGGGGACGAACCCGCTGGACTATCTGCGGCTGGCGCGGCTCCTGTTCGCCAAAGACCGGCCGATCGGCGACGTCATCGACTGCGACGGACCGCTCTACGAAAAGCTCCTCGCTCCGCTGCTGACCGCGGCGCTGAACACCGAGCCGCGCGAGGCATCGGCGGCGCTTGCCGGCGCGGTCATTCGCGAGACGCTCGCACGCGGCGGCGCCGAATGCCGTCCCCGCATCGCGCGCGACGGCCTGGGAACCGCCTTCGTCACGCCTGCGCTCGCCTATCTCGCCAAGGCGGGCGCGTCCGTCCACCTCAGCCATGAAATCCGCGCGCTCCGCTACGATGGAGACCGCGTGACCGGCCTCGATTTCGGCGGCGCCGATTTCGTTGCGATCGAACCGCAGGACGCCGTCATCATGGCGGCGCCGGCCTTCGCGGCCGCCGCGCTGGTGCCCGGTATCAGAGCACCGACCGCCTTCCGCGCCATCCTCAACACGCATTTCCGTGCCGAGTCGCCTCAAGGCATGCCTCCTTTGATCGGCGTGCTCAATGGGATATCCGAATGGGTGTTCGCGTTCCCCGGACGCATCTCGGTCACGACCAGCAATGCGGATCGCTTCATGAATGAGCCGCGCGAGAAGCTTGCCGACACGATCTGGCGGGAGGTCTGCGCCGTAACCGGCCTCTCCGGCGACCGGCCGGCGTGGCAGATCGTCCGCGAGCGCCGCGCGACGTTCGCCGCCACGCCGGAGGAGAACGCCAAGCGTCCCGCGGCGGAGACCGCGTGGCGCAACCTGTTCCTGGCCGGCGATTGGACGGCGACCGGGTTGCCTGCGACAATCGAGGGGGCGATCCGCTCGGGAAACCGCGCCGCCGACCTCGTGCTAGCCTACCAACGATAAGCGATCAGCTCATGACTGCCCCCCTATCCGCCCCCATGCCGCCGACCGGCCGCAGCCTTCACGCGAATCTCGATTCCGGGATCGACAAGGCGCTGGCGGCCCTGCTCGCCGAACAGAGGCCGGACGGCCACTTCGTTTTCGAGCTCGAGGCGGATGCCACCATCCCGTCGGAATACGTGCTGCTGCAGCATTTTCTCGGGGAGCCGACGGACGCCGCGCTGGAAGCGAAGATCGGCGCGTATCTGCGCCGCATTCAAGGCACGCATGGCGGCTGGCCGCTGTATCGCGACGGCGCCTTCGACATCAGCGCGAGCGTGAAAGCTTATTTCGCGCTCAAAATGATCGGCGATGATCCCGAGGCCGAGCACATGCGGCGGGCGCGCGACGCGATCCACGCCGCCGGCGGCGCAGCCGCCGTCAACGTGTTCACGCGCTCGCTCCTTGCGCTCTACGGGAACATATCCTGGCGCGCGGTCCCGGTCATGCCGCCGGAAATCATGCTGCTTCCGGCCTGGTCTCCGTTCCACCTGTCGAAGATTTCCTACTGGGCTCGCACGACGCTGGTGCCGCTCGTGGTGCTGCAGGCCCTCAAGCCCAAGCCGCGCAATCCGCGCGGGGTGAGGATCGACGAGCTCTTTCTCGAGCCGCCGATGACGGTCGGCCCGCCGAAAAAGGCGCCGCACCAGAAATGGACGTGGTTCCTGTTCTTCCGCGCGATCGATACGGCGCTGCGCGCCGCCGAGCCGCTGTTCTCGAAGAACATGCGCGACCGCGCCATCAAGGCGGCGGTCACGTTCTGCACCGAACGGCTGAACGGGGAAGACGGGCTCGGCGCGATCTTTCCGCCCATGGCGAACGTGGTGATGATGTTCGACGTGCTTGGCTATCCGCCCGACCATCCGGACCGGGCGGTGGCGCGCCGCGCGCTCGACAAGCTCCTGGTGATCAGGGAGCACGAGGCCTATTGCCAGCCGTGTGTCTCGCCCGTCTGGGATACCGCGCTCGCCTGCCATACCTTGCTGGAAGCCGGCGGCGACCGCGCCGCGGCGCAGGCGCGCAAGGCGCTCGATTGGCTGGCGCCGCTCCAGGTGCTCGACCTGCACGGCGACTGGAGCCCGCAACGGCCGGCGGTGCGGCCGGGCGGCTGGGCGTTCCAGTACGCCAACGCGCATTACCCGGATCTCGACGACACGGCGGTCGTCGTGATGGCGATGGATCGCGCCCAGGGCGCAAAGGACCAGCGCTTTTCCCCGGCGATCGAGCGTGCCCGCGAATGGGTGGTCGGCATGCAGAGCGCGAACGGCGGATGGGGGGCGTTCGACGCCGACAACACATACGGATACCTCAACAATATCCCGTTCGCCGATCATGGGGCGCTGCTCGACCCGCCGACCGAGGACGTGGCCGCGCGCTGCGTCTCCATGCTGGCGCAACTCGGCGAGACGCCGCAGACGAGCCCGGTGCTGGCGCGCGGGATCGATTACCTGCGGCAGACGCAGACCGCCGACGGAAGCTGGTACGGGCGCTGGGGATTGAACTACATCTACGGCACCTGGTCGGTGCTGTGCGCGCTCAATGCGGCCGGCCTGCCGCACACCGCGCCGGAAATCCGCAAGGCGGTGGACTGGCTCGTGTCGATTCAGAACGCCGACGGCGGCTGGGGCGAGGACGGGTCGAGCTACAAGCTCGACTATCGCGGCCACGAGCCGGCCCCGAGCACCCCCTCACAGACGGCGTGGGCGCTGCTCGCACTGATGGCGGCGGGAGAGGCCGACCATCCCGCGGTCGCGCGCGGGGTCGCCTATCTTGCGGAAACACAGAACGACGCCGGTCTCTGGGACGAGGATCGCTTTACCGCGACCGGTTTCCCGCGCGTTTTCTATCTGCGCTACCACGGCTACAGCAAGTTCTTCCCGCTCTGGGCGATGGCGCGCTATCGCAATCTTCAGCGCGCCAACAGCGCCACGGTCGCCTTCGGGATGTGAGGCGGTCGCCCCGCGGGGCGGCCGTCCTACTCGGCCGCCGTGCGATGCCCGTCCGCCTTGCTCTCCCGGCTCTCCTGGGAATGCATCTCGGCGATCTTGCGCTCGACGTGGCGCGAGAACACGTATTGCGCCGGCCGCTGGTTATCGAGCGCGATCTCCGGGGCCATCTCGCCTTCGGTGCGGACGCCGAACAGCGCGACTTTCGCCGCGTGCAATGGATGGGCGATGACCGCGTTCGCCGCCGTCGGCTCGTAGCCGCAATGGGCCATGCAGTTCGCGCATTTCTCGTAGCGGCCGGTGCCGTAGGAATCCCAGTCGGTCGTCTCCATCAACTCCTTGAAGGTCTTGGCATACCCCTCGCCGAGCAGATAGCACGGCCGCTGCCAGCCGAAGATGTTGCGGGTCGGCATGCCCCAGGGCGTGCAGAGGAACTCCTGATTGCCGGCAAGAAAATCGAGATACAGGTCGGAGTGCATGAAGTTCCAGCGCTTGCCCTTGCCCATGGCAAACACGTTGCGGAACAGCTCCTTGGTGCGGCGGCGGGACAGGAAGCTCTTCTGGTCGGGCGCCCGCTCATAAGCGTAGCCCGAGGAAATCGACACGCCGACGCCGAGGCCGGTGCAGAAATCGAGGAAGTCGGCGATGTCCTTCGCCGGCATGCCCTCGAAAATCGTGGCGTTTACGTTAACGGCAAATCCCTTCGCCTTGGCGGCCTTGATCGCGGCCACCGCGCGATCGAACACGCCCTCCTGGCAGACCGAGCGGTCGTGGTGGTGCTTGAGCCCGTCGAGGTGGACGGAAAAGAACAGGTAGGGCGAGGGCTCGAACAGGTGCAGCTTCTTTTCGAGCAGCAGCGCATTGGTGCAAAGCGACACGAACTTCTTGCGCGCGATGATCCCTTTGACGATCTCGCTGATTTCCTTGTGGATCAGCGGCTCGCCCCCGGGAATGGCGACCATGGGCGCGCCGCATTCGTCGACCGCGTCGAGGCAGTCCTTCACCGACAAGCGCTGGTTGAGGATCGCCTCGGGATAGTCGATCTTGCCGCAGCCGGCGCAGGCAAGGTTGCAGCGAAACAGCGGCTCCAGCATCAACACGAGCGGATAGCGCTTACGCCCCAATAGCTTCTGCTTGAGCACATAGGCCCCGATGCGCAGCTGCTTGTACAAAGAAATAGCCATCGTTCCTCTTTCTCATCCTCGCGCATTCGGTTCCGGCTCGTTGCCGAGGAATTTGGGTCCAAACCCCTGTTCCCGCAACTGGTTCCGGGCGCCGATGCGCTAGAGTGACCCCCAGCGCGGCTGAGCTCGGGATGGTCTAATGACTAGAAGCGCTCCAACGTAGGCGTGCACATCTTCGACCGATCCCCCACGACGCATCGGGGAGTTGAGCCGATAAGCTGCCCTCGCATGAAAAGTTCGGTTGATGCGGACGGCAATTTGGCTCCCCACCGGGTTAGACATAAATCGAACGGTGGTGCGTCGCAACCGCGACTTATGCCTCATTTTATGAACCGCTGGCCCCCGCCGTGCGTTATTCGGACGGGACCTTCGTCTGTCCGGGATAGTTCAATCCTGTACGAAAGGGGCCCCCTTGCTTTCCGGACGGCCCGAAGCTTGTCAGCGGCGGCCGCGACCTCTACAGCGTAACGCGGGAACAGCCGCAGCCGGGCGTCCGGGCCCGCAATGCTGCCGGGGGATGCGGTCGTAACGGCACAACTGCGCCGATCTGCCCGCCCGCTTGCCCTCTCAACCGAAGCACCCGAGCTCATGCTGGTTTCCGCGATTGTCAACGTCGTCCGCTTTTGTACCCGGCGCCCGAAGGCCGTCATTGCCGTCTATGCGCTGCTCGCGATCGCCTCCGCCTTTTATGCCGCGACCCATTTTGCGATCGACACCGACATCAACAAGCTGCTGTCGCCGACGCTGGACTGGCGTCAGCGCGAACTCGATTTCGAAAAATCGTTTCCCGGCCGCTACGATTCGATCCTGGTCGTGGTCGACGCGCCGACCCCCGAACTCGCCGCCAGCGCGACGCGCGCGCTGACGCAAAAGCTGCAGCCGAACACCTCCGACTTCCGCTCCGTCGAAGAACTCGCCGGCGGCGCTTTCTTCGCCCGCGAGGGGCTGCTGTTCCTACCGGTCGAAGAGCTCGAAAAGACGACAAAGGCCCTGTCGCAGGCGGCCCCTCTGGTGCGGACGATCGTTTCCGATCCGAGCTTGCGCGGGCTGGCACAGGTGCTCACGCTGGCGATGTCCGGCGTCCGCGGCAAGCTGATCTCGCTCGATGACCTGCAAAGGCCCCTGACGCTCGCCGCCACGACCGTGGACGAAGTGCTCGCCGGCCGGCCCGCCTCGTTCTCCTGGCAGGCGATGATGAACACCCAGGCGAATGCGCCCGACCAGACGCGGCGCCTGATCAAAGTGCGGCCTGTCCTCAATTTTTCCGCGCTGGAGCCAGGCGGCCGCGGCACCGCGCTGATCCGCGCGGCCGCGCGCGACCTCGATCTCGCGACCAAATATCAGGCGCGGGTGCGGCTCACCGGCCCGGTCGCCATGGCGGATGAGGAATTCTCGACCATCCGCGACGGCGCTCTACGCGACATCGCCATCACGCTCGTCGTCGTAAGCATCATTCTTTGGCTCGCCCTGCGCTCCGGCAAGCTCATCCTCGCCGTGTTCCTCAACATGATCGTCGGCCTCGCCACCACGGCTGCGGTCGGATTGCTGATGGTCGACGCGCTCAATCCGATCTCGATCGCCTTCGCCGTGCTGTTCATCGGCCTCGGAGTCGATTTCGGCATCCAGTTCGCCGTGCGCTACCGCGCCGAGCGCCACGACAACGACAATCTGCGTGCCGCGCTGCTCGAAACGGCAAAAAGGATCGGCGCGCCGCTGACGCTTGCCGCCGCCGCCGTTGCCGCCGGATTTCTGTCGTTCACGCCGACCGACTACAGCGGCATTTCCGAACTCGGCGTGATCGCCGGGACCGGAATGCTGATCGCCTTCGTCACCAGCATCACGCATCTGCCGGCGCTGCTGACCATTCTCAGTCCTCCGGGGGAGCCCGAGGAAATCGGCTATCGGGCGCTCGCCCCGGTCGATCGTTTCATCGAGCGCAACCGCGTCTCCGTGGTCGGGGGCACCGTGCTCATCGCGCTGCTCGGCACGCCGCTCCTTTATTTCCTTTCCTTCGACATCAACCCCGTCAACCTGCGCAGCAAGAATGTCGAATCGGTCGCGACCTTCATCGACTTGACCAGCGACCCGAATATCGGCGCGAACGCCATTGCCGTGCTGGCGCGCTCTCAGGCCGAAGCGGCCGCCACCGCCGACCGGCTGCGCCAGTTGCCGGAGGCGGGACGCGTCGTAACGCTTGCGAACTTCGTTCCCGACAACCAGGAAAAGAAGCTCGCCCTCATCAAGGAGCTGAAGCAGAAGCTCGGGCCAGCCCTGGCGGCGAAAGTCCAGCCCGCGCCGAGCGACGCCGAAAATGTCACTGCGTTGCGCAACGCCGCAAAATTCACGCTGGAGATCGTCGGCGACCGTACCGGCGCCGGCGCCGACGCGGCGAAACGGCTTGCCGCCGACCTCACCCGGCTCGCCGACGCGGACCACACGGCGCGCGAGAAAGCTGCGACCGCGTTCCTGCAGCCGCTTACCGTCGTGCTCGACGATTGGCGCGAACGCCTTCAGGCGCAGGCGGTTTCGTTCGAAACCTTGCCCATGCAGCTTGTGAACGAATGGGTCACCGCCGATGGGCGCGTACGCGTCGACGTGATGCCGAAAGGAAATTCGAACGACACCGAAGTGCTGCGTTCATTCGCCCAGGCGGTCCTCGCCATCTATCCCGCCGCGACCGGCGTGCCGATCACCATTCTCAAGGCAGGCGAGACGATCATAACCGCCTTCGCCATGGCCGGCATCCACGCGCTGGTGTCGATCACCATCCTCCTGTGGATCGTGCTCAAGCGGTTCGGCGACGTTCTGCTCACGCTCTTGCCGCTGCTGCTCGCCGGCCTGTTGACCCTCGAAATCTGCGTGCTGATCGGCATGGAGCTGAATTTCGCCAACATCATCGCCTTGCCGGTGCTGCTCGGGCTCGGCGTCGCATTCAAGATCTACTACATCATGGCCTGGCGCGCGGGGCAGACCAACCTCCTGCAATCGAGCCTCACCCGCGCAGTGATCTGGAGCGCGCTCACCACGGCGACGGCGTTCGGAAGCCTGTGGATGTCCAACCATCCCGGCACGTCGAGCATGGGCAAACTGCTCGCGCTCTCGCTCGTCACGACAATGTGCGCCGCCGTGCTGTTCCAGCCGGCGCTGATGGGCCGGCCGCGCAACGCCAAGGATGATGCCGAGCAGCCGGCGGAGACCGCCAACGCCTAGCGCCTAGCGATGCGGAAGCCGCTCGCTTGTCGGCGCCGCGGAACCTGCCGTCAGGACTTGCTCGCCGTCACCGCGCTGCACACGTCCTTCGCCGTTTCGAACGGGGCGGCCTTGGGAGGACCATTGGCCCCCTTCGGCAGCGGCTTGTTCGACGGCGTGGCCGAAATCCGCGAGTTGTTGCCGGCTTCCTCATTCGCCTTGAAGCCGACCGGGGCGCGGTCCCACGTCTGGCCGCCGCAGAAGAACAGGAGGCAGCCCTGCAGCCGCAACTTGTTGGCGCTGACCAGGCTGATATTGATGTCCCAGAATTTCCCATCCTCGGGGCTGTAGACCTTGCCGTCCCACCGGTTGTCGGCAGTCTGCTTCAGGCCGAGCAGGATGGGCATGCCGAGGGTCTGGCGTTTGCGCTTCGCGGGGTCGGGATTGTTGTAGTCGGTGGCGCCGGAGGCCTGCTCCCAGGAGATCAGCCCCCACATGCGATCGCTGCACTTTTCGATGCGGATCCGCCCGAACTTGCCTTCGATCCACCATTCGCCGGTGACATCGGCGGCGAGCGCGGACGCGGAGGTGAGCAGCAAACCCGCCAGCGCATAGCGTATCGTTCGGAATGCGCGTGCGTTTTTGATCATTCATTCACTCCAAGATTGGTGGCGCTCGACGAGCGGTTTTCTGCGGTCGATCCGGCGCTATGCGCGGCGTTTGACATGCAAACTTGGACGAAACATGGACGAAACATGGGCGAGGATCGACAACAGCGGTGTGAAACAGGCGGTTAAATCACCCCGGCCTGGGTCGATCAGCGGAGGCCTCCCCGGCTGCGGCCCGCCCCTCCCGCCGGGAACGGCGAGCGGGAGCCTGGCGGCGGCGCCCCTCGCGACATGACTTATATTGCATGAGGGCGGGCCCGGATAGGCAGGAATTCCAGCCCTTGCGGGATGCAGCCTCGGCGGCGAAACAAATTATTAAAGGACTGCTGGACTGGACGGCCTCAGGGCATTATGCACCAACATGACCCCACGTGGGCCCACCCGCAGCGTAATGCCGGGCGAGGCCGGTCCAACCCCCGTCGCAGCCGGGCGGATGCCCGTCCGGCAGGCCAACAAACGAGCCCACGCGCGCCCAATCTGAGGTGAGGAATGTATCCAATCGTTCGCCGCGAAGCCTTTTCCGACACCACCTTCCTGTGGGAGGTCCACGCCCCCGACGTCGCGAACTCCGCGCTGCCCGGACACTTCGTGATGCTGCGCCTTTACGATGGCGGCGAGCGCATCCCGCTGACGGTCGCCGATTATGACCGCGAGCGCGGCACCATCACCCTGGTCGTGCAGACCCTCGGGAAGACGACGCACGAGATGCGCGACGACTTCAAGGAGGGCGACAAGTTCAAGGACTTCGTCGGCCCGCTCGGCCTGCCGCAGCACATCGGGAAGGTCGGCCACGTCGTGCTGGTCGGCGGCGGCCTCGGCGTCGCCCCGGTCTATCCGCAGTTGCGCGGCTTCAAGGCGGCCGGCAATCGCACCACCGCCATCATGGGCTTCCGCAACAAGGACCTCGTGTTCTGGGAAGACAAATTCCGCAAACAGGCCGACAACCTGCTGATCTGCACCGATGACGGCAGCTACGGCCGGCCCGGCTTCGTCACCGCCGCGTTGAAGGACGTGCTGGAAAACGACAAGCCCGACCTCGTCGTCGCGATCGGCCCGATGCCGATGATGAATGCCTGCGTCGAGACGACGCGGCCGTTCGGGGTCAAGACCATGGTCTCCCTCAACACCATCATGGTGGACGGCACCGGCATGTGCGGCTCGTGCCGCGTCACCGTCGGCGGCGAGGTGAAGTTCGCCTGCGTCGACGGGCCCGACTTCGACGGCCATCAGGTCGACTTCAAGGAACTGCTGACCCGCCAGAAGCGCTTCAAGCAGCAGGAAACCCGGGCCAACGAAGATTTCGACCATGTCTGCGCCGTCGA
>JAEULX010000019.1 GCA_016793685.1 Bradyrhizobiaceae bacterium | reverse complement strand
GATAATGATTCTGAGGCCGGCCTCCGGCTTGCCCGCACGCGACATCGCGCTTCGCACTGCAGCAGCGGCTTCATTCGACAGCGTCACCATCCGATTGGCTCCACATTGCTCGTATCTATGGCGATCGAAGCAACCCGCATGCCAGCCGCATCAATTCAGACAGAATGGCCGGGATGTTTCGAACTATTCCACACGCGAAGCGGTGCCGGGGACGCGAAGAACCAAACTGAGCAGCTTGAAAGGTATCGGCTGGCGATGCGACGAAGCGGTTGCCGCACGCGCCGCAATGTCTGGTCGCACGCGGAGGATCGCGCTTGGGCCGCTACGGGGATGTCGGAACACCGACACGTCGGGCAGTGTCGCACTTCCTCCAATCGGTCATGACCCGGGAGTGGCGGCGCCACCACGGCGCGTGCGCGCAAGACGGCTTTCGCCGGTCTCCTCGCCGAAGCAAAGATCGAAGTCGGTGCAGTCCGTGCAGACCGGCGTCGTGCACAGCACCATGCCGTCGGCCTCGCAGAGTTTGCGATAGAAGAAGCGCTTCCAGCGCATATTGCGGGTGTTCTGGGTGGCGAGCGGCGCGAAATGGCGCATGAGCAGGCGCGAGAGCTCTCCGCGATTGCGCAGGCCGAGATCTTCCCACAGATGATTCGGTTCGACCGCGCGGCGGGCGATCATCGATGCGAGCCAGCGGCTCTCCTCGCCTTCGGTCGAGCGGTGCGCGAGCAGCAGTTCACGCACCATCGTAACCTCGTCGTCCTCTTCGCCGGCCTGATCCCGGTCACAGCCGCAGAACACGTCGCAGGCGCCGGGGAACAGATGATCGATCACCGCCTGGAACTCGCCGACGGACAATCCGAGCTGCGTGTACACCGCGCTGCCCTGCGCCGCGGCGATGGCGATCAGCGAGGCGAACACGTGGATGTCGAACTCGCCGTCATCGTCGGCCGCGGCGTCACCGGGATGCCACCCGGTGAGCGCGAAATAAATGTCCTCGCTGGCGCAGCCCCGGTGGCAATTCGCAGCGACCGACTGCGGATCCACGCAGACCGAAGCCGCGGGCGTGAACTGAAAGGTCATCGATCAGGCCGCGATTGCGCTCGCATCGGTGAAGACCTGACAATCCTTCGGACACACGCGCGCGCACGCGCCGCAGCCGATGCAGTTGCCGGGGTTTGTCATCACCATGAGCTTGCGCTCGAATTCCTCGTCGTCGTCCTCGCCGCAGGCGACGAGTTCGTCGTCCTCGTTGACCGCCATCAGAATCATGACGTCGCGCGCGCAGACCTTGTAGCAGCGACCGCAGCCGATGCACTTTTCGCCCTTGATCTCCGTCAGATAGGACGGCTCCCATGGGGTGCCGTCGCGGGTCGTGAACATGGTTTGTGCCCTCCTCCTCTACGCGCGCCTTCAGGCGCGCGCTGCTTCCGGGAACTGCTGAATGGTGGCGACCGCCGCCGCGATCTGCTTGTTGCCTTCGTCCGCGAGCGCGGCGAAGGTCTCGAACCCGAACCGCTGCGCGTCGCGCAGATGCTTCGTCAGCACGACGAGCTTGCCGGTAATCAGGATCACGCGGCCGAAACCTTCATCGTAGATCTTCAGCATCGGACTTGCGACCAGCCCGGTCTCCTGCTCGATCATCAGGCCGATCGCGCCGTAGAACTGCTCGACGCGCCACACGAGGTCGGGATCGGCTCCGCATTGAGCCGCGGCGGCGCGGCGCTGCTCCTTGGTGACGATGTAGTCCGCGAGCATCTGCGCATCGGGACGCTTGGCGTAAGCGCCGAAGGTGTCGTGGGACCGGACCAGGCGCACCAGGTGCTGCACGAACGGCGTTGCAATCGCCGCTTCGTCCTCAGGCGCAAGAGCCTGAGGGGGCCGCTTAAATCCGTCTTCATTCAACGTAACAACCACGACATGTCCCTCATTCATCGTCCACAAAGGAAGGTTTGGCCGGACCCGCGCCCGCCTGGGCGAGCACCTTGCGCAGCCAGGGCGGCGGCGTGCCGGCGAGCATCGCGCGCGTGCGCTCGAGCACCGCTTCCAGAGGCTGCACCGCGGGCACTTTGATCGGGTGAATTTTTGCCGCCACGGCCTTTGCCGCCGACGGCCCGCCGATGGCGAGGCAGAACAGGAGATGGCACCCGCGCAGCGCCTCGATCTTCGGCGTGATCCGGTCGTCGCCTTCGGGCGCATGCTGGCCGTTGGCTTCCGACACATTGTCGAAGACGATCGTTTCGGTCAGCGTCCATCCGTCCGCCGTGACGTCGAAAATGGCGAAGCGGTGCGCCGAACCGAAGTGTGCGTTGAGATTCTTCAAGTCCTCGGTCGCAAGCGCGACGCGAATGGCGTTATGCGCCGGCTGCTCAGACATGCCTTCGTCCGGATCAATGATGCGCAATTTGCGTATGGCGGTCATGGTAGTCTCCACGCTCCCTGAACGGGTCGAGTTCCTCGCTCGTATGCACGTGAGGATGCGCCTGGAACACATTCGCGACTTCGAACACCAGGTCGCGCACACCCTCGTAAAGAATGGTTCGCCGGTGTTGGCTGCCGAGCCGATCGAAGATCGGAAAGCCGACGCGCATGAGCGGAACACCCAGGCGCTCGGAGGCCTGCCGACCATGGCTGTGGCTCACCAGGAGATCGCAGGCCGCGCCGGTCGCGAGATCTTCGAAATCGCCGAGATCGCCCACCCTCACCTCTTGCGCCGGCACCTTGGTCAGAACGGGCGAGTTCGGCGTTGTCGTCACTGCGACAACGACCTCGGCGCCAAGCCCGGTGACGAAGGTCGCGAGCGCGTAGAGCTGGTCGGGTTCCGCCGCGATCGCGATCCGCTTGCCGCTGAAGAAGAAGTGTCCGTCGAGCAGCGCGTCCTCGAGCTGGCGGCGGCGGCGGCGGATTTTCGGCGGCACCGGACGCCCGGACAGCTGCGCCAGCAGCGTGACGAAGATATCGACCGAGGCGAGCGAGGAGAGCGATTCGAACAGCGTGAAGGGGACGCCGGAGATTTCCGAAAGGCGCTGAGCGGGCCGGCGCATGTGCTCGCCGATGGCGATCGTATGCGCAGCGGAACCGAGCGAACGAATGGAGTCGACCGGCGTTCCGCCGTAGGTCGTGGGAATCCAGCGGTCAGGCACCGTGCCGTCGAGCGAGCCGGAAATATCGGGCACGATATTCGGCGTCAGGCCGAAGGCCTCGACGGTCTCGCGCAGAAGCTCGAGATCGGCGACGGTGAGATGCCAGCCCGGCAAGATATTGATCTGGTCGAAATCGGTGCGCGCGGGCGCTGTTGCAGGCGCCGCCTCCGGCGCAACCAGATTGTCGATCAGCGCCGTCACCGCTTTGCTCCAGCCCTCCTCGATCGCGCCGTCGAAGTCGGGCGTTTGCACCAGCACGATCTCGGTGCCGGCCAGTTCGCAGGCGCGGCGCTGCTTGATCAAGGCAATGTCGCCGGCGAAGTCCTCGCCGCGCGTCTCCACCAGCGCCGTCGTGCAAACGCCGATCAGCTTGGGGTTCGCGCGCGCCTTCAGATTGAGCAGCGCTTCCTCGAGATGGTCGGCGCCGCCGAGAATGGTCGCGACCTCGTCGAGCGCCGTGGTCTGCAGCGGAATCGTTTCCTTGAAGTGGCGGACGAACAGCACGAGGGCGAACGACGTGCAGCCCTGACCGCCGTGGAACAGAGGCATCGCTCCTTCGACGCCGAGGAAAGCGAAAGCGGCTCCAAGGGGCTGCGACGATTTTAAGGGGTTGATCGAAGCAGCCTTTTGGATCGCCGTCACTTTGGTCATCGTTCCACCCTCAGCATTCGCCCATGTCGTCACCGGCAGCGCCGGCGAACTTCTTGCGGTGATGGGCCAAAAAATTGGGATCGGTGTTGTCCACGCGCGTATCGGCAAATTTCTTGCGGTGCCGTGCGACG
The DNA here is from genome assembly GCA_016793685.1 of Bradyrhizobiaceae bacterium. GTDB lineage: Bacteria > Pseudomonadota > Alphaproteobacteria > Rhizobiales > Xanthobacteraceae > Rhodoplanes. The sequence goes on along the minus strand of JAEULX010000019.1, from coordinate 5,771 downwards.
TACGCGGAAGCGGCAGGCTCTTTCGATGGATCGCCCTCGCCTGCGCTCTCCGAATGTGCGGCGGTCAACTGCCCCGCGTCATCCCACGGCGCTGCTGCGCGGACCTCCTCCCAGACGGGGTTGTGAATCGCGAGGTCGATCTGCCGCACCAACTCGACCATGCCGTCGTAACCGGCATAGGCGTTGTGGCGTTCCTGATTGATGTCGAGCCAAGGCACCTTCGCCTTGAGCGCGATGAACTGCGTGCGCCCGCCGGACAGCATGATGTCGGCCTCGCCGGCCGCCAGCAGCTTGTAGAGATCGCGCGGGGCCATCGCCTCGAACATGTGCGGATCGTCGTGCATCAGCGCCCTGATCCGGTCCTTGTCCTCGGGCGTCGATTTCTTCACCGAGGTGCCGACGATCTCCATGCCGACCTCCATCAGCGCGGATACGACGGACCACGACTTCACCCCGCCGGTATTGAGCAGGACGCGTTTGCCGGCGAGCCGTTCGCGATACGGCGCGAGCCGCGCCAAGGCGCTCGCTTCCTGCTCGGCGATCAGCGCCTCCGCCCGGTCGAGCAGGCTGGGAGCGACACCCTGCTCGACCAGGAGCGCTGCGGTGTTGCGCAACGCCTCGGAGGTGTCGGAAATGCCGTAGAACGACCCCTCGAAAAACGGGATGCCCCAGCGCTCCTGCATCTTGCGGGCAAGCGTGACCAGGGCGGTCGAACACACCACCATGTTGACGCGCGCAGTGTGGGCGGCGGCGATGTCGGCGTAGCGCGCATCGCCGGGGATCGAGGCGCGGATGCGGATGCCGAGCCGCTCGAACAGCGGCTTCACCATCCAGAACTCGCCCGACAGGTTGAACTCGCCGAGCACGTTGATGTCGGTCGGCCCGGCGTCGTCCGGCTCGACCGTGCCCATCACATGCCCGAACAGGGCTTCGCCCGCGAGCTTGTTGCCGAAGTTCTTCGAGCCGACGAAACCGGGCGCGTTGATGGGGATGACCGGCAGCCCGTATTTTTCCGAGGCGTGCCGGCACACCGCGTCGATGTCGTCCCCGACCAGCGCCGTGACGCAGGTGGAATAGACGAAAATCGCCGGCGGGCGGTAGCGCGTCGCGATTTCGCGGATCGCCTTGTAGAGCTTGCGCTCCCCCTGCCCCATCACGATGTCGATCTCGGCGAGATCGGTGGTGAAGCTGGTGCGCCAGAGCATCGGGCCCGAGGATCCCGAGCCGCGATTATCCCAGGAATTGCCCTCGCAGGCGAGCGGGCCATGCACCAGATGGGCGACGTCCGTCACCGGCTGCAGCGCGATCTTGGCGCCGTCGAACGCGCAGCCGCCCGCCGCCGCGCCCGGCGTCAGCGGCTTGGAGCAGCCGGTTCGCCGCTCCTTCTCCGAGTTAGCCTGGTTTTTCTGGCAAGCGGGCTCGTCGAAGAGATGCTGGACCTTGTCCTTCATCATCGCGGTGCGCTCCAGGGAGTGCGTGCCACGGCGACGGGCGTCGCCGTGGCGTCACGCGACTTACCGCGTCAGATCGAACGAGATATCCGTCTTGCCGGCCTCGTTGGAGTCGGCGTCGAGCTTGTCGAATATCTTGTCGAGGATGGTCGTCACGAGACGCAGGCCACCCTGATAGCCCCACAGCGGGAACCTGTGGTGATGGTGCCGATCGAAGATCGGGAAGGCGAGCCGGATCAGCGGCGTGTTGGTGTCGCGCTCGAGATATTTGCCGTACGAGCTGCCGATCATGAAATCGACCGGCTCGGTGAACAGCAGCGAGCGGAGATGCCAGAGGTCCTTGCCCTGCCAGACCTTGCCGTCGGCGCCGAAGGGCGATGAGGCAAGCAGCGCCTCCATATCTTCGACCCAGGGCTTGGTTCCGTTGGTGGCGAGGCAATGGACCGGCTCGGCGCCACACTCCATCAGGAAGCGTGTCACGCCGGAGACGAAGTCGGGATCGCCGAAGATCGCAAAGCGCTTGCCGTGCAGATAGGCCTGCGAGTCGGCGAGCGCATCGACCAGGCGGCCGCGTTCGAGCGTGAGTTCTTCCGGAATGGCCGCGCCGGTCAGCTCGGCGATCTTCAGCAGCAGCTCGTCGGTGGCGCTGACGCCGAGCGGATAGCGGAAGCTCGCGGTCATATGCCCCTTGTCCGCCGCGTAGTCGAGCACCTTGCGGGTGCAGTAGTGCTGCATCGACAGGGTGGCCTTGGCATTGACCGCGGCCGCGACGTCTTCGAGCTTGGTGCCGCCGTAATACATGCGGAACTCGCCGTCGGACGGCGTGTCGTACTGATCGGACGCATCCTGCACCATGGTGTACTTGACGCCCATCAGGTTGAGGATGCGCTTGAGCTCGCGGTTGTTGCCGACGCAGAACCCGTCGAAACCGGGAATGATGTTGATCGTGTCGTTGGGCTGGCGCTCCTTGCCCTCCCAGAAGTGCTCGACCACGCCCTTGACCATGTTGTCGTAGCCGTCGACGTGGCTGCCGACGAAGGCGGGCGTGTGCGCGAACGGGACGTCGAACTCCTGCGGCACCGAGCCCTTCTGCCGCGACGTTTCGATAAACGCGTGCAGGTCGTCGCCGATCACTTCCGCCATGCAGGTGGTCGAAACCGCGATCATCTTCGGATCGTAGAGCGAATAGGCGTTGGCGAGGCCATCGACCATGTTGTTGAGGCCGCCGAACACGGCTGCGTCCTCGGTCATCGACGACGACACCGCCGAAGCCGGCTCCTTGAAGTGACGCGCGAGGTGCGAGCGGTAATAGGCGACGCAGCCCTGCGAACCATGCACGAAGGACAGCGTTCCCTCGAAGCCGGCGGCGGCGAACACCGCGCCGAGAGGCTGGCAGGCTTTCGCCGGATTGATCACCAGCGCTTCGCGGGCGAGGTTCTTTTCGCGATATTCCCAGCCCTTGCTGTACTCGGACTGCGCTTCGATATCGGCGGTGGACGCCGGGCATTCGAAATTTTCACGCTTGCGCGCGAGCAGTTCGGTGTACTCCGGCTCGCGAAATAGCGGCGCATGATCGAGAATTCGGTCGGCCGACTGTGGCATGGTCAACTCCTGTCGTTCTTTGCGCGGCCGCGCGATACGGCGCCACGCGTTATTCCGTGGTCGACGATTCCGGCGGTGAGGCCCGTCGGCTTTCGGGAGACCTCCCGCGGCGACGAAGGGTCAAAACCTTCGGGCCGCGGGAGGCGCCGCGCGAGTGCCGGGGCTCGCGCGGATTCGCTCATTCAGCGGCTTCGAGGACCGGGGTTTCCTTCGCCTTCCACGGCGGATCGAACAGGCCCCAGACCGGGTTGTTGATCGCCAGGTCCATGTCGCGAGCGAAGATCGCGAAGCCGTCATAGGCGTGGTACGGCCCGGAATAGTCCCAGCTGTGCATCTGCCGGAACGGGACGCCGAGCTTTTGCACCGGGTACTTTTCCTTGATGCCGGAGCCGACGAGGTCGGGCCGGACCCGCTGGATGAAGGCGTCCAGCTCGTAGCCGGTGACGTCGTCGTAGATCAGCGTGCCTTCCCGCACATAGTGGCCGGTGCGCTGATAGTCGTCGTTGTGGGCGAACTCGTAACCGGCGCCGACGATCTTCATGCCGAGATCTTCGTAGGCGGTGACGATGTGGCGCGGGCGCAGCCCGCCGACGTAGAGCATCACCGTCTTGCCCTCGAGGCGCGGGCGATACTTGGCGATGATCTTGTCGACCAGCGGCTGGTTGGCGAGGATGACCTGCTCGGCCTTTTCCTCGATCTCGGGCCCGAACTGCTTGGCGATCTTGCGCAGCGAGGCGGCGATCTGCGACGGGCCGAAGAAGTTGTACTCCATCCAGGCGACGCCGTATTTCTCTTCCATGTGCCGGCAGATGTAGTTCATCGACCGGTAGCAGTGGATGAGATTGAGCTTCGCTTTGGGCGCGCGCTCGATTTCGGCGAGCGAGGTGTCGCCCGACCAGCTTGCGATCACCCGCAGGCCGATCTGCTCCAGCAGATGCCGCGACGCCCAGGCGTCGCCGCCGATATTGTAGTCGCCGATGATGTTGACGTCGTACGGAGTGGGCTCGTAGTCGCTTTCCTTCTTGTCCAGCACCCAATCGCGGATGGTGTCGTTGGCGATGTGGTGGCCGAGCGACTGCGACACGCCGCGGAACCCTTCGCAGCGCACCGGCACGATGGTCTTGCCGATCTCCTTGGCCTTCTTCTTGGCGACGGCTTCGATGTCGTCTCCAATGAGGCCGATCGGACATTCGGACTGAACGGTGACGCCCTTCGCCAGCGGGAACAGGGTATCGATCTCGTCGATGATCTTGACGAGCTTCTTGTCGCCGCCGAACACGATGTCGCGTTCCTGGAAGTCGGACGTGAACTGCATCGTCACGAAGGTGTCGATGCCGGTGGTGCCGGTGTAGTAGTTGCGGCGCTGTGACCAGGAATACTGGCCGCAGCCGACCGGGCCGTGGCTGATGTGCACCATGTCCTTGACCGGGCCCCACACCACGCCCTTGGAGCCGGCGTAGGCGCAACCGCGGATGGTCATGACGCCCGGAAGCGATTTGATGTTCGACTTCACCGAACATTCGGTGACCGTGCCGCCGTCTTCCGCCGTTTCGCTGGCGTCCGCCACCGGTTTGGCGACGGTCAGATGCTTGCGGCGGCGCTTGGCGAACTTCTCCGGATACGCGGCCAACACCTCCTCAATCACCTTCTCGTGGAAGGCGCCGTCATTCTTGTAGTCGAGACTCATGGCGTGTTCCTTGTTGGATGACGCACAGGCAGCGGCGGATCGCGCCGCCGCGCCCGAATGCGATATCCCGTGCTTAGTGCACGGCGGCCGATGCCTGCTTCGCCGCCGCTTCCTTCGCCGTCAGTTCGGCCAGCATCTGCTCCTCGGTCTTCATCAGTCCGAATTCGAGCAGCATCTGCTCCAGCTCGTCCATGGAGATCGGGGTCGGGATGGTGCCCTTGCCGGAGTTCTCGTGGATCTTCTTCGCCAGCGCGCGATACTCGTTGGCCTGCTTGGAGTCGGGCGCGTACTGGATCACCGTTTGGCGCCGCAGCTCGGCGTGCTGCACGATATTGTCGCGCGGCACGAAGTGGATGAGCTTGGTGTTGAGCTTCTTCGCCAGCGCTTCCGAGAGGTCGAGTTCGCGGTCGGTCTGGCGCTCGTTGCAGATGAGGCCGCCGAGCCGGACGCCGCCGGATTGCGCATACTTCAGAATGCCGCGCGAGATGTTATTGGCGGCATAGAGCGCCATCATCTCACCGGACATGACGATGTAGATTTCCTGCGCCTTGTTCTCGCGGATCGGCATGGCGAAGCCGCCGCACACCACGTCGCCGAGCACGTCGTAGCAGACATAGTCGACATCGTCGTAGGCGCCGTTCTCCTCGAGGAAGTTGATCGAGGTGATGACGCCGCGGCCGGCGCAACCGACGCCCGGCTCCGGACCGCCGGATTCCACGCACTTGATACCCTTGAAGCCGACCTTCAGAACGTCGTCGAGTTCGAGGTCTTCGACCGAACCGGCCTGTGCGGCCAGGCTGAGCACTGTGTTCTGCGCTTTCACATTCATGATAAGGCGGGTCGAGTCGGCCTTGGGGTCGCAACCGACGATGAGGATCTTCTGGCCCATCTCGGCCAGCGCCGCGAGGGTGTTCTGCGAGGTGGTGGACTTGCCGATGCCACCCTTGCCGTAGAAGGCGATCTGTCGAAGCTTGGCCATGCTGTTCTCCAATCGAGGTTCGGTAGAGGCGTTGACGATTCGAACGAGCGTC
>JAEULX010000174.1 GCA_016793685.1 Bradyrhizobiaceae bacterium | reverse complement strand
TCCCGCGCAAGCGGGAATCCTGATCCGCTTACGCTGGGTCCCCGCTTACGCGGGGACGAACGGGGCTGTCACGGTTCCTGGAGTTGGTCCAGCCGGTTCAGGATCGCTTTTGCGATCTCTTCCGGCGTCCTGGTCGCATCAAGACGCAAGGCATCCGCCGGCGGCGGCTCGAACCGCTTGGCCACGCGCGCGACCAGGCCGCCGTCGCGATCCTCCGGCGCGCGATGATGGTCGGCCACATCGCGAACGGCGCGCGCCTGCGCTACGTCGAGGGGGCAGTCGAGAAACACCGGCAGAAAATGCGCGCCCGCATCCTCCGCGATCCTGCGCACCTCGTCGACTTCGCGCGCGCGCGAAAACGTCATGCCGTCGATGACACAGGAGCGGCCGAGTTCGAGGCAGGCGGCGACTGCGAGCAGCAGCGCCCGATAGGCGCATTGCTTCTCCCGCTCGGTAAAGCGGCACGGTTGGAACATCGCCGCGCGGATGGCGTCGCGCGAGACGACCGATAGCTCCGGTGTGCGCACGAGACGCTCGGCGACGCTCGTCTTGCCGCTGCCCGGCAATCCCATCAGCGCGATCACGACAGGCATGCTTGGGCCGAAGGGCGGCGTTGTCCGCGGCGTATCGCGCCGCTGCCATGGTCCGGTCGCGGCCGCGCATGACCCTCGCAGCCCGGAGGATTACGCGGGGCGGCTGCGTTCATCTTTGATCTGGTCGGGGGTTTGCGCTTCCTGCGGCGGCGATGCCGGCGTCTGCAGGTCGTCGTCCATGATGGCGCGCAAGGCGGCGCCGTCGAGATCGTCGAACTGCCCGCTGTTGAGCGACCACAGGAACGCGAACAGGCCGAGCAGGCCAAGGCCGAGCGCGAGCGGAACGAGGTAGACCAGGACTTCCATGCCGTCCTTCTTGCGCGTTCAGACGCCGCGGCGAGCCAGCACACCGTCTCCGCAGCCGCGCCTGCGTTCGCTCACCGCGCGGATCGCATCGCGTGCAGCGAACCGGTTTGCCTTTCGCCGGACACTGCGCTGCCGGCGCGCGCGCGCAGCGAATTGGTGGTGACCAGGATCGACGAGCCCGACATGGCGAGCGCAGCGATCAGCGGCGTCGCGTATCCCAGGATCGCGATCGGCACGGCGATCGCATTGTAGATCACGGCGAGCCAGAGGTTCTCCGTCATGATCCGCTTCGCCCGGCTGGCGATGGCGAGCGCCGCCGCGACCGGGTCCAGGCGATCGCCGAGGAACACGGCATCGGCCGCCGACTGCGCCAGATGAGCGGCAGTGACCGGCGACAGCGAGACATTCGCCGCGGCGAGCGCCGGCGCATCGTTGATGCCGTCGCCCACCATCAGCACGTTGCGGCCGGTGCGCTTCAGTTCCTCGATGTACGCGATCTTCTCCGCGGGGTTCACCGCAGCCCGCGCCTCGGCGATCCCCAGAATACGCGCGACATGGGCGACCGCGGGCAGCCGGTCGCCGGACAGGATCTGCACGTCGTAGCCCTTCGCCTTCAGCGCGGCCACGATCGCGGGCGCGTCGGCGCGGATGCGCTGGCGCACCGCAAAGACGGTACGCGCGCTCCCGTACGAGAAGGCGATGGCGGAGGCTTCCGGATCGTCCTGCGTGACGGCGGCCGCTTCCGCATCGGCGCCGCAGAAAGACGGCCGGCCGAGCCGCAATTCGACGCCGTCGAGCATGGCGCGCACGCCCTGCCCCGGCTCTTCCAGCGCGCCGGCAAGAGGAAGCTTCGCATCGGCGGCGCGCGCGACCGCGGCGGCCAGCGGATGGCGGCTGGTCAGCGCCAGCCGGCCGGCGAGCATCAGAATGTCCGGCGCAATTCCGGCGGCGTTCACCACTTCCGGCTCCGGCAGGGTGAGCGTGCCGGTCTTGTCGAACACGACGGTATCGACGCCGGCGAGCCGCTCGATCGCATCGCCCGAATTGAGCAGCACGCCGGAGCGGAACAAGGCGCCTGCCGCCACGACCTGCACCGCGGGGATCGCGAGCCCGAGCGCGCACGGACAGGTAATGATGAGGACGGCGATCGCGGCGACGATCGCGTCGTGCCAGCCGGCGCCGAGAGCGACCCACCCGAGCAGGGTCGCGAGCGCGGTGAGATGCACCACCGGCGCGTAGAGCTGCGCCGCGCGCTCGGCGAGCCGCACGTAGCCCGAGCGCGTCTCCACCGCCTTGTCGAGCAGCCGCGTCACTTCGTCGAGCAGCGTGCCTTCCGCCGCCGCGCCGACGCGGATGCGCAGCGTGCCGTTGATGTTCAGCGTCCCGGCGTAGACCGTGGTCCCTTTCTCGGCGGCGACATGCGCCGTCTCGCCAGTGACCAGGCTCTGGTCGATCTCCGAGCGGCCCTCGACGACCTTGCCATCGACGGCGATGCGCTCGCCCGGCCGCACCAGCACCAGGTCGCCGGGTTCGATCGCCTCGACCGGCACCTCCCTGATTTCGTCAGGGCTGACGAACTTGACCGCCGTCTCGGCCTTGAGCGCCGCAAGATTGGTCGCGACCGCGCGCGTGCGCCGGCGCATGTTCTGGTCGAGATAGCGGCCGGCGAGCAGGAAGGTGAGAAGCATCACCGCCGAATCGAAATAAGCGTGCTCGGCGTGATGCATGGTCTCGAATACCGACAGCGCGAGCGCGAGCAAGACGCCGAGCGTGATCGGAACGTCCATGTTGAGACGGAAATTGCTCAGCGCCCGCATGGCCGAGCGGTAGAACGGCTGGCCGGCATAGGCGGCGGCGGGAAGCGCGATCAGCGCGGAGAGCCAATGGAAGAAATCGCGCTGCTCCGCCGTGATGTCGGTCGCATTGCCCGACCACACCGAAACCGACAGCAGCATCACGTTCATCGACGCGAAGGCGGCGACGCCGAGACAGCGCAACAGGAAGCGCGCGTCCTCATGCTCCTTCGCCTCCACCCGCCGCGTGTCGAACGGATAGGCCTTGTAGCCGAGGGCGGTGAGCTTGTTCACGATCGCCGCCGGGTCGAGACTGCCCTCCCGCCATTCGACCGCGACACGGCCATTGGTCAGGTTCACGCGGGCGCGGGTGACGTTCGGCAGCGCGGTGAGACCGCCCTCCACCCGCAGCATGCAGGCGGCGCACGTCATGCCCTCGACCGCGAGATTCATGCGCGCGCGGCCGTCGTCCAGGTGCTCGACGAAATGGGAGAGGTCGGTGGTGTCGCTCATGCTCGGCTCGGCTGCGCGCCATCCTCCCCGCACCGGCGGCCGAGGATGGGCATTTCAATCACTGCATAACGACGCGATTGCGCGACAGGAACACGCGCTCGTTGCCGCGCGCCGCCTCGACGATCAACTCCCACTGCCCGGGAGCCACGTCGGCGGCCTGGCCGGAGTAAATCCCGGTTTCCCGTTCGGTCAGCACAAAGCCGCGGTCGCCCCGCACATCGGTCGGACGCTCGAGCCGGGCGGTGAAGCCCATGCCGCCGAGCGGCGCGCCGGCCGCGTCGCGCGCATCAATGCGCAGGCGCGCGACTTCGCCGGCACGTTCCACGTGGGCGACCACGTGCCAGCCGCGCTGGGCCTGGGCGTGCGCGGCGGCAATCTCCGCGTTGAAGGCAAGGCTCGCACGATAGGCGCTGTCCACCTCGGTGCCCGGCAGCGTCTCGAGCGCGAACTTGACCAGTGCGGCATTGGCGGCGAACACGACGCCGAAGAACGCGACGAGATAGATGAGCACCCGGCGGCCGGTCAGCGGGCGCGACGAGGCTTTTGCCTCCATGAATGCAATCCCTCTTCTCGTGCTCACTGAGCGATGAAATGCTCGCTCTCGGTCACGGTCTCGCCGGAACCGACATCGCGCGCGGTGAACGTCACCGGCGTCGACTTGTCGAGCTTCGCGCCGGGCGGCACGGTAACCAGCACCCGCACCTCGCGGGTTTGGTCGGGCCCGACCGCGACAATGGTGCGATCCGCCTGTTCTTCGCCGATGACGTGAACCGTCGGATGCGGCACGCCGGCGACGGTGAGCGCGATGCTGCGCAGTTCCGGACGCTTGTTGAGGAAGCGCACGGTGTAGGCGTTGCGCACCGATCCGTCCGACAGGGCGACGAACAGCGGGTTGCGGTCATGCAGCACGTTGATGCCGAGCAGGCTGCGCGAGGCGAGCGAATACAGCATGATCAGCCCGGTGATCGCGATGATCCCGACATAGATGAGCGTGCGTCCGCGGATGAAGCGATAGATCGGCGGCAGACCTTCGAGCCGCCGCTTGATGTTGACCTCGGTATCGTAGGCGATGAGCCGCGGCGCCCGGCCGACCTTGGTCATCATGGCGTCGCAGGCGTCGATGCACAGCCCGCACTGGATGCACCCGAGCTGCGCGCCCTCGCGGATATCGACGCCGGTCGGGCATGCGGCCACACACTGCCGGCAGTTGATGCAGTCGCCGGACGGCAAGCCCTTCGCCCGCAGCTCCTTGGCCTGGGGGACCGGCATGCGCGGCTCGCCGCGATCATAGCGGTAGGTGACGTTGAGCGCCCATTCGTCGGTCAGGGCCGCCTGGATGCGCGGCCACGGGCACATATAGATACAGACCTGCTCGCGCATATGTCCGGCGAGCGTGTAGGTCGTGAAGGTGAGAATGGCGATTGCGATGTAGGCGGCCGTGGGCGCCTCGAACGTCGCAAGCTCCTTCACCAAGGTCGGCGCGTCGGCGAAATAGAGCACCCACGCGCCGCCGGTCCACCACGCGATGAACAGCCAGATCGCGTGCTTTGCCGTGATTTCGCCGATGCGCCGCGGCGTGAGCTTGCTTTTCGCCTTCCGCATGCGCTCGCGCCGGTCGCCTTCGATCAAGCGCTCGACCGCAAGATACAGATCGGTCCACACCGTCTGCGGGCACCAATAGCCGCACCAGATGCGTCCGCCGATGGCGTTCGTCAGGAACAGCATCATCGCCGCGATCACCAGCAGGCCGGTAAAATAGTAGACCTCCTGCGGCCACAGCTCGATGAAGAAGAAATAGAATCGGCGATTGGGGAAATCGACCAGCACCGCCTGGCTTGGCGAGCCCGGTCCGCGATCCCAGCGCACGAATGGAAGGAGGTAGTAGACGCCGAGGCAGAACGCCATCAGCCCCCATTTTATGTTCCGGAACGTGCCATGCACGCTCTTCGGATAGACCTTCTTTGCCGAGGCATAGAGGGGGGCGTCGGGGATTTCGAGTGTCGTAGGGTCGACTGGCTTATTCATCGGCGGGGGCACCGAGGTTCGTTGAACAAATACGCGCGCCCCGACGAAGCCGCCGGGACGCCGGAATTTAACGAGCAGTCCTTGTTCTTGTTTTGACCGTCATCAAGGCTGCAGCGCTATTTTCCTCCCCCCAGCGTGTGCACATAGACCGCGAGCGACTTGAGTGTGGCGGGGTCGAGCCGTCCCGTCCAGGCCGGCATGACGCCGCCGCCGCCGTTGTTGATGATGTCGATGATCGCGGCTTCGTCCGATCCGCGCAAGTAGATGCGGTCGGTAAGATTGGGCGCCCCAAGCTCCTGGTTGCCTTTGCCGTCTTCGCCATGGCAAACGGCGCAATTGTCCGCGAAGATCTTCTTGCCGGCGCCGAGATCGGCGCCCGGGCGCGCCGCCTGCCCCGACAGCGAGCGGACAAAGCTCGCCACCTGCAGAACCTGATCGCGGGTGAGCACGCCGTCCTTGCCGAAGGCCGGCATCTGGTTTTCGCGCGCCTCCGGATTCCCGGAGCGGATGCCGTACTGGATCGTCTGATAGATCGCCGGCAGCGTGCCGCCCCACAGCCAGTCGTCGTCGTTCAGATTGGGATACCCTTTCGCGCCGGTCGCGCCGACGCCGTGGCAGGGCGCGCAATTGTCGCCGAAAGCGGCCTTCCCCTGAGCGCGCGCAAAAGCGAGCAGCGCCGGATTCTTCTCGATCTCCTCGAGGCTCGCACTGGCGAGCGCGACCGCCTTTTCGCCGCGGAGAGTATGCAGCGCGGTGATTTCGGCCGCCACATTGGCGCGCGATGAATACCCGAACAGGCCCCTGGTATAGCCCGAAACCAGCGGCCAGGCCGGATAGACGAGCCAGTACAGCACCGACCAGACGACGGTCGCGTAGAACACCCACACCCACCACCGCGGCAGCGGCGTATTGAGCTCCTTGATGCCGTCCCACTGGTGGCCCGTCGTAGCCGTGCCGGTGACGACGTCGATCTCTTGCTTTTCCATTGTTGTCAGTCCTCGCGCAGCGGCATCTTGGAGGCCTCGTCAAATTTCGCCTGGTTGCGCGGCCAGCACGCGTAGGCGATCACCACGAGGAACAGCGCGACGAACAGCGGCGTCCACCACGTCGCGATGAGGTCGGAGACAAGGGAGACAGCAGGTTCGATCCGCATGGTTTCGTCTCAGCGCAGATCCGCCTTGTCGCTGTAGAGCTTGAAGTCGACGAGCGTGCCGAGCATCTGCAGATAGGCGACAAGCGCATCCATTTCGGTGACATGCCCGGCATCGCCGTCGAAATTGCGCGCCACGGCCCTCGGGTAGCGCTTCTGCAGGTCGGCGACGTCGGAACTGTCGGGCGTCGCCTGCGCCTTGAGGTCGAGCGCGGCGCTCTTGATCTGCTCGTCGGTGTAGGGCACGCCCACCGCCCTCAGTGTGCGCATATTGTTGGCGATCTTCTTCGCATCGATCTCGTTATGCGCCAGGAAGCCGTAGCCGGGCATGATCGATTGCGGCACGATCGAGCGCGGATTGGCGAGATGCGTGACGTGCCACTCGTCGGAATACTTGCCGCCGACCCGCGCGAGGTCCGGACCGGTGCGTTTCGATCCCCATTGGAACGGATGGTCGTACATGCTCTCGGCGGCGAGCGAGTAGTGGCCGTAGCGCTCCACTTCGTCGCGCAGCGGCCGCACCATCTGCGAATGGCAGGTGTAGCAGCCTTCGCGCACATACACGTCGCGGCCGACCAGCTCCAGCGGCGTGTAGGGGCGCATGCCCTCGACCTTCTCGATCGTGCTCCTGAGATAGAACAAGGGGGCGATCTCGACGACGCCGCCGATCAGGATCACGACCAGAATACCGACCGCGAGCAGGATGGAGTTGCGCTCGAAGACAGCGTGGCGGGACAGGAGGGACATCGTAACTCCTCCTACTCTGCGGGCTGCAAGGCCGGACGGGCGGCGACCGCTTCCGGCTCACCGGATTTGACGGTCATCCACAAGTTCCAGGCCATCAACAGCGAGCCGATCACGAACAACAGGCCGCCCAGCGCGCGAATGACATAGAAAGGATGCATCGCCTCGACCGTCTCGATGAAGGAGTACTCGAGGAAGCCGAGCGACGTGTAGGCGCGCCACATCAGCCCTTGCAGGATGCCCGAGACCCACATCGCCGAGACGTAGAGGACGATGCCGATGGTCGACACCCAGAAGTGCCAGTTGACGAGCTTGAGGCTGTACAGCCCCTTCTTCTGCCACAGCCACGGCACCAGGCAGTAGACTGCGCCGAAGGAGACGAAGCCCACCCACCCGAGCGCGCCGGAGTGAACGTGTCCGATGGTCCAGTCGGTGTAGTGGCTCAGCGAGTTGACCGCTTTGACCGACATCATCGGACCTTCGAAGGTCGACATCCCGTAGAAGGCGACCGACACCACCATCATGCGCAGCACCGGATCGGTGCGCAGCTTGTCCCACGCCCCCGACAGCGTCATCAGACCGTTGATCATGCCGCCCCACGACGGCATCCACAGCATGATCGAGAACGTCATGCCGAGCGTCTGCGCCCAGTCGGGCAGCGCGGTGTAGTGCAGGTGGTGCGGACCGGCCCAGATGTAGAGGAAGATCAGCGACCAGAAGTGCACGATGGACAGGCGATAGGAATAGATCGGCCGGTCGGCGCGCTTCGGCACGAAGTAGTACATGATGCCGAGAAAGCCCGAGGTCAGGAAGAAGCCGACCGCGTTGTGACCGTACCACCACTGGAACATCGCATCCTGGACGCCGGACCAGGCGATGTAGGATTTGGAGCCGAACACGGAGACCGGAAGCGCCGGATTATTGCCGAGATGCAGCACGGCAATGGTGATGATGAAGGCGAGATAGAACCAGTTGGCGACGAAGATATGCGGCTCCTTGCGCTTGATGAGCGTCGCGAGGAAGACCAGCAGGTAAACGACCCAAACGATGGTGAGCCACAGATCGGCGTACCATTCGGGCTCGGCATATTCCTTCGATTGCGTGACGCCGAGCAGGTAGCCGGTGCCGGCGATGACGATGAAGAAGTTATAGCCCAGCACCACGAACCATGGCGCGATCTCGCCGGCGACCCGCACGCGGCAGGTGCGCTGCACGACATACAGCGAGCTCGCGAGCAGCACGTTGCCGCCGAAGGCGAAGATCACCGCCGAGGTATGCAACGGGCGGATGCGGCCGAAGTTCGTCCAAGGCAGATCGAAATTGAGCGCGGGCCAGGCGAGTTCCAGCGCGGCCCACAATCCGACGACGAAGCCGGCGATGCCCCAGAACATCGCCGCCGTGGTCGCGAACTTGATCGGTCCGAAATTGTAGTTCGGCTTGCCGTCGATTTCGGCGGGTATCGGCTCCGACGGCCGGCGCGAATACGAACTAAAAATCATGAATACGGCGAGCACGCTGGCCGCCGCCGACAAATAAGCGTGGAAGGCGAAGGTCGCATCCTGCGCCCTGGCTGCGCCAACCAGACATAAGAGCGCCGTGACGGCGAAAACCAGAGCCGATCCACCTTCGCCAAAAGTCATGGATTTGCGGGCAGTCGCGTGAGCCATGTTTGTGGGCCTCTGATTGCGGCGCTCGAAGCTTCCGGGGTCGCGGACATAGGGCGAATGGCCCTATGAACCGCATTGATCCAAGTCAATCTCCAAACGGGCGGCGGTCCGGAGAACCGCGAACGTTCCTGGAGCGTGGCGATTCGTCGCTGGGCGCGGCGGGCCGGCGCAATGCGCGGATCACCACGGGCAATGCGAGCGACAGGCCGAGCAATCGCGCAAGGTGATGCGCTCCGACGAAGATCGGGTCGAGATCGAGCGCGAGCGCGAGCACCATCATCGCGTCGATCGCGCCGGGCAGATAGGCAACCGCAATGTCGCCCGCCGATTCGTAGACGAGCAGACCGGCCAAGCTCGCGAACAACGCAGCGATCGCGAGCGAGACGGCGAAGGCGCCGAGCGCCGCCCAGAGATAGGAGAGCACGAGACGCGCGGGCGTGCCGGCGAAGCGGGCGCCGCCGATCGAGCCGATGCCGATCATGCCGATGACCGTCACCCAGAGAGGCAGCGTCGCGGAAATAAGGCCGCTGCCGTGGAGAGCGGCCGAAACGACCATCGGGCCGATCAACAGGCCGCCCGGCAATCCGAGCCGAACCAGGAGGAATCCGGCTGCGACGCAGGCGACGATCAGCAAGGCCAACTCGCCGGGCGCATCGAAGATGCCGGTCGCCTGGATGGCGCTGCGGTCCGCGGCGGTCAATCCGAGCGCCGCCAGCGCGGCGGGAACGCCGATGGTGAGAATGGCGACGCGCATCATCTGCACGATGGCGATTGCGCGCATGTCGCAGTTTTCCTCGGCGGCGTAGGCCATCACCTGCCCCAACGCGCCGGGAAAGCCGGCCAGCAACGCCGTCATCCCGTCCCAGCCATGGACGCGACGCAGATAGGTCATGGTCGCAAGGGTGACGCAGGCCATGGCGAGCGCGATCAATGCGACGCTGAGCGGCCAGGCGGCAACGCCGTGCAGCGTGACCGGATTGACGACGCCGCCCAGCGCCATGCCGACGATGACCGAGAAGAAGCGCGCCACCGGCCGCGGCACGCCCAGCGGTCTGCCGAGCAGGGCGGCGGCGGCGCAGAAGATCATCGCGCCGGCGAGCCAGCCGGCGGGAAAGCGCGCCGCGGCAAAGACGGCGCCGCCGGCGGCGCCGATCAACAGCGTCTCCGCAGCCCGCAGCGAATCGCGGCGAAGCCATCCGGCCTCGGCGAGCCTTTCGCTCGACGGCGACTCCGAGCAGGAGGTCATCGTGTTTCTCGGCGACTGGCGGGGCATGGACGATCTCTGCCGGCCATGCAGGGCCGCGCACGGCGGCGCAGGCAGAATCGCCCGGAGAGGAGAGAGCCTGGAAAGCAATGCCGAAAGCGAAGGCTCAATGAGCGCCGGTCAACTGGCACATCCGGCAAACGTCATGGACCCGGACCTCTTCCTGCTTGTCGATCGCGATGATCCCGCGGCGGCGCAATTCGGAGAAGGCGCGCGACACGGTTTCGAGGGTCAGGCCGAGGTAGTCGGCGATCTCCTGCCGGGTCATGCCCAACCGGACGATGGCGGAATCGCCCCCGGCGCGCGGTCCGGCGCATTCGAAGCCGCCGCGGCCCGGTACGCAATGCATGACGAAGGTCGCGACGCGTTCGAGCGCCGATTTGCGGCCGAGCAGCACGGCATGTTCATGCAGCGCACACAGCTGCGCGTGCACATGCGCGCTCAGGCGGCGCAGCAGGTCCGGCGAATTCTCGACGCTCGCGCGGTCGTAGGCGATGACGTTCGAGGCGACGAGGGTTTCCGCAGAGCAGTCGAAGATCGGCAGCGGGGTGAGGCCGAACACATCGCCGGCGCTCAACAATTCGACCACCTGCCGCCGACCGTCGGGCAGCAGCTTGTAGAGCATGACCGCGCCGTCGACGACTTGATAAATGCGGTCGGCGCAATCGCCTTCGCGGAAAATATGGCCATGTTGGCCAACGCGATGGCGTTGTCCGACGGGCTCTTCTTCGCGATGGCTGGGCTGCTGGGTGACGCTCGTTTCGCCGGACTTCGGCAATCGGCAGTTGGTGGGCTCGGTGTCGGGGGATTGGGCTCGCGGAGCGTTTGGTTGCTTCATTGGGGGTCCTCGCCCGGCCGCAGCAGCCAGGGGGTTTTATGACGCTTCTATGCGGCAATAGAACATTATCGGAGGTGATCGCGCATCCGATATCTGGCAAGAATGCTTACGCACAAATACTTACACGCGCCGCGTGCGGCGGCGCGGCGCGTCCGTCCGGTCGGCTTCTCAGAGCACGGCCGAAGCGAGCTGCTTCGTAATCGCCGTATGAGTCAGCGGCTTACGAATCACCTGCGTCACGCCGATGCCGCGCAACTCGGCGTCGATCATTCCTTGCGACTGACCCGACATGGCGACGATCCGCGGCGGATCGCGCAACTGTTGCAACCAGCGGATAACCTCTTTCCCGCTGATTCCAGGCAGCATCAGATCGACAAAGACAATATCGCGCCCGGTTGGCGGCTCGCTGCGGAAGAGGCCTTCCGCATCGGCATGGCATACGACCTCGAAGCCGAGATGATCCAGCAGCAACGCAAGTGCGTCGCTCACCCCCGGATCGTCCTCAAGAACATGCACCGCCACGCGTCATCCCCGGATTGCTTCAGCGCCCCCGCGCTGCAAAGCGCATCGCTCTGCGCCCCCTGCTCAAGATCGGCAAACAGGGCCCTTGTCACAATTCGTAGTAGCACGGTGCGATTTAGTACGGACCCGCAACGGGTCAAGGAAAAAACCTGGAAAAGCAGGCGGCTAGCCGCCTCGCGGTCCTCGCGATTCCGTGATGACGCCGATCATGTTCCTCGCGTTTCCGTGAGGACGATGCGCACGAGATCGGCCGCGTTCTTGGCCCCGAGTTTTTCCATGATGCGGGCGCGATGCACCTCGATCGTCCGCGGGCTAATCCCGAGCTGGCGCCCGGCTTCCTTGTTGGAGGCGCCGCCGGCGATCAGGTTGAGCACCTCCCGTTCGCGGCTGGTCAACTGGTCGCTGCCGGGGAACTGGGCCAATTGATCGCCCAGCCCCGCGCGGGACTGCTGGCGGGCGGTCGCTTCGATCGCCTCGCGCACGCGGTTGACCACCGTTTCGGCGTCGAAAGGCTTCTCGATGAAGTCGAAGGCCCCGTGCTTGATGGCTTCGACCGCCATCGGGATGTCGCCCTGGCCGGAAATGATGAAGATCGGGGACGGATAATTCTTTGCGTTCAATTCCTTGAGGATGTCGAGGCCGGAGCGCCCGGGCATGTGGACGTCGAGAATGATGCAGGCGGGCGGCCGGGTGCGGGCGGCGGCGAGGAACGAATGGCCGTCGGCAAAGCCCGACACATGATAACCTTCGAGCGTCAGCACCACCGCCAAGGCGTCGCGGACGGCCGCATCATCGTCGACGATGTGAATTTCATCCGATGCGGAGGCGTTCTGAACCATGGTGATGTGCCCTCAACCTGCCCTACGAGTCGCCGTCACCTATTCGGTGCCGTCCGTTAAGTCGGCCAGTTCATGTTCCTGCGGCAACGGCAGGGTCAGCTTGAACGAGGCGCCCCGGCCGCGGCCGCCGGGATCGACCGTCAGATCCCCCCCATGAGTCTGCGCAATTGTCCGGGAAATCGCCAGCCCTAATCCCAAGCCGCGGCTCTTGGAGGAAGAGAACGGCTTGAACAGCTGCTCCAAGGCTTCGGGTTTTATCCCAGGGCCGCTGTCCTCGACCACCATGATAACCCCGCCGTCGCTCACCCGGGTGGAGACCGTAACCACCTGGCGATCGCATGTCTTGACCGCTTCCAGCGCATTCCGCACCAGATTGACGACAACCTGCTGAATCTGCACGGGATCAATCAGTAGTTTCGGCAGGTCGAACCCGAGCTTGCGATCGATTTGCGATCCGGGCCGGCTGCCGAGCAGCGTCAGTTCGATGGCTTCGTCGATAAGCGGGTTCAGATCGATGAAACGGCGCACCGGATCGCGCTTTTCCACGAATTGCCGCATGCGCTGGATGATACTACCAGCGCGCTCGGCCTCCCGCACCGCTTTTTCGAGAATCGAGAGCACGCCGGGAGGCATCGGATTGACGGCGCTGTGCTTGGCGCAGGCGCGCTCGACCGCCTGCAGATAGAGCATCAGGGCGGTCAGCGGCTGATTGAGCTCATGGGCGAGCGCCGCGCCCATTTCGTCGATCGCCGAGACCCGCGCCATGCGCACGAGGTCGGTCTGCAGCTGGTTGAGGCGCTGCTCGCTCTCATTGCGGGCGCGCAGGTCGCGCAGAATGCCGATGAACTGCCGTCCGGCGGATGTCGTCGCCTCTCCGACCGACAGATGCACGGGGATCGGCGTGCCATCGCGGTGCTGCCCCCGCACCTCGCGCCCGATGCCGATGATCTTGCGCTGGCCGGTCGCCAGGTAATTGTTGATGTAGCCGTCATGCACGCCCGCGTCGTCCGGCGGCATGATCATGCTGACGTTATGGCCGATCACTTCGGCGGCGGAATAGCCGAACAGGCGCTCGCACGCCTTGTTGTAGGTGACGACCACGCCGCGTTCGTCGATGATGATGATGCCGTCCGCGGCCGTTTCGAGCACGCTGAGAAGCTGCGCGTCGGAGATATTGGGCGCAGCCCGCCGCTTCGACGAGCCGCTTGGGGAAGCGTCCGCGCGATCCATTGGCTTGGTCGGCATGGGGAGCCGTCGTCCTTCCGCCCGCGGCGACTACGTAGTTGTCCATAACTACGAACCCCCGGCAGCCAATGCAACGCCTTATCAAATCGGCGACCCAGACCGCCCCCGCCCTTTCCGCGGGCGATGGACAAGGCGGTTGCAGTTGTGCTGACGTGATGCACGCCCCGCAGGCGAGCGGATCAGCCTGCCGGAGCAGCCGCGGCCGCAGGAGCGTCAGGAGTCCTCATGCTGCAAGGCTGGGTCGCAGTCGCCGCCGCACTCGGCTACATCGGCCTGTTGTTCCTGGTGGCGAGCGTTGGCGACCGGGCGCGCCGCGGCGAGCTTGGACGGCGGTCGCAGACGATCTATCCGCTGTCGCTCGCGATCTATTGCACGTCCTGGACCTTTTTCGGCTCGGTCGGACTGGCCTCGCGTTCGGGCTTTGACTTTCTCGCCATCTATCTCGGGCCGATCCTGTTCATCGGCCTCGCATCGCCGCTGCTCCTGCGCGTGGTGCGGCTGGCGAAGAACCAGAACATCACCTCGATCGCCGACTTCATGGCCGCCCGCTACGGCAAGAACCAGGCCGTTGCGGCGACGGTCGCCGTGATCGCCATCGCCGGATCGATTCCCTATATCGCGCTCCAGCTCAAAGCGGTCTCGGCGTCGCTCGGCACCATCTTGGCGCAGGTGGGGAAGGACAGCGGCGCGGCCGCCGCCATGCCCGGCGACATCGCATTGTTCGTCGCCATCTCGATGGCCGCGTTTGCCGTGCTGTTCGGGACGCGGCACGTGGACGCCACCGAGCACCAGGACGGCCTGATCCTCGCCGTGGCGGCCGAATCGGTCGTCAAGCTTTTCGCCTTCCTCGCCGTCGGCGTTTTCGTGACCTTCGTGATGTTCGCCGGTCCGGTGTCGCTGTTCACGGAGGCGCTGAAACACCCGGACATCGCAAATTCGTTGACCAACGAACAGGGCGTCGGCGCCTTCCTTGCGATGACGCTCCTGTCCGCGTTCGCGATCATTCTGCTGCCGCGCCAGTTCCATGTCGCGGTGGTCGAAAACAACAACGAAGCCGAAGTGCGCCGGGCGGCCTGGCTGTTTCCGCTCTATCTCGTCCTGATCAACCTGTTCGTCGTGCCGATCGCGCTCGCCGGCCAACTGACCTTTCCGGCAGGCGACGTCGACAGCGACATGTACGTGCTGGCGCTGCCGCTGCGGGCGGGCTCGCAGATCCTGGCGCTGGTCGCATTCATCGGCGGGTTGTCGGCGGCGACCGCGATGGTGATCGTCGAATCGGTCGCCGTCGCGATCATGGTTTCGAACGACCTGGTGATGCCGATGCTGGCGCAACGCCGCCAGCCGTTCATCGGCCTGCTCGAGAATGTCGGCGCGCTGCTGCTGCGGGTTCGCCGGTTCGCGATTCTGGCGATCCTGCTCCTCGCCTACCTGTACCATCGCTCTGCCGGCTTCGCCCAGCTGGCCTCGATCGGCCTTTTGTCCTTCGCCGCCGTCGCCCAGCTCGCGCCGGCATTTTTCGGCGGCCTGTTCTGGCAGCGCGCGACCGCGCGGGGGGCGGTCGCCGGCATGGTCGCGGGTTTTGCGGCGTGGGCCTACACGATGTTGCTGCCGAGCTTCGCCGAAGCCGGGCTCATCCGCGACGCCATCCTCGTCGATGGGCCGTGGGGCCTTGCCGCGCTGCGACCGCAGGCGCTGTTCGGCGTCGACCTGTCGCCCTTCGTTCACGGCGTGGTCTGCAGCCTCGGCCTCAACATCGTCGCCTATGTCGGCTTTTCGCTCGGCAGCCAGCCCTCCGCGATCGAACGGCTGCAGGCCGATATTTTCGTCCCCTCGCGC
>JAEULX010000129.1 GCA_016793685.1 Bradyrhizobiaceae bacterium | reverse complement strand
GAGGCGCATGCCTTGTCAAAGGCCTGAGCGAAACTCACGCACTCGCAGCCGCCGCCGCGTTTTAGGCCTGCGGCGAGGGCAGGGAGCGTACGTCCTCGCTTGCTCAGGACGGTCCGAACAGGAAGTCGGGCAGCCACAGCGACAGGATCGGGACGTAGGTCACGATCACGAGGAAGACCAGGAGAATCATCAGCCAGGGCATCGCGGCTCGCGTGACCTGGGCGACGCTCATGCCGGTCACGCCCGAGGTGACGAAGAGGTTCAGCCCCACGGGCGGCGTCACCATGCCGATCTCCATGTTCACCACCATGATGATGCCGAGATGGATCGGGTCGATCCCGAGCTGCATGGCGATCGGGAACAGGATGGGCGCGAGGATCAGGATGATCGACGACGGCTCCATGAAGTTCCCGGCGATCAGCAGGATGATGTTGACCACGATCAGGAACTGCCACCAGTTGAGACCTGCCGCGGCGATCTGGCGGGCGATCTCCTGCGGAATCTGTTCGGTCGTCAGCACGTGGCTGAACAGGAACGCATCGGCGATGATGAAGAGCAGCATGATGGTGACGCGGCCCGAATTGACGAGGACGCGCGGCACATCCGCAATACCCAGATCGCGGTAGAGCACCAGAGCCGCAAAGCAGGCATAAACGGCGGCGACCGCTGCGGCCTCGGTCGGAGTCATGACGCCGCCGTAGATGCCGCCGAGCACGATGATGATAAGGGCCAAGCCCCAAAACGCATCGCGTCCGGTGACCAGCACGTTGCGGGTCGCGGGCCAGAAGCCGGGCCAGGGCTCGCGCGGCAGCTTCAGGTAGATCGCCGCGATCAGGATCGCGCCCATCAGCATTCCGCCGAGCACGAGGCCCGGGATGACGCCGGCCATGAACAGGCGGCCGACCGAGGATTCGGTCGCCGCCGCATAGACCACCATCACGATGGACGGCGGGATCAGGATGCCGAGGGTGCCCGCGTTACAGATCGTGCCTGCCGCGAAGTTGCGGCTGTAGCCCGTTTTCACCATGCCGGCGATGACAATGGACCCGATCGCGACCACGGTCGCCGGGCTCGATCCCGACACCGCTGCGAACAACATGCAGGCGAGCACGCTGGCGATGGCGAGGCCGCCCGGCAAGTGGCCGACGCAGGCGACGGCGAACAGGATCATGCGTCGCGCCACGCCGCCGGTGGTCATGAAGTTGCCGGCGAGGACGAAGAAGGGAATGGCCAGCAGCGTATAATTCTCCTGCATCGCCTGGAAGAACTTGATGGTGAGCGAGGCGAGGGAGTCCTGGCCGAAGAGGAGAATGGCGAGCGTCGCCGACAGGCCGAGCGAGATGGCGATGGGAACGCCGATCGCCAGCAGGGCGAACAGCACGATAAAGAGAAATGCGGTGATCATCGAGACGAGTTTCCGGCGGTGGGATCGTCTGAAGAGCCGGGCGACCTGCAAACGGTCGCCCGATAACCTAGTCTTGCGATGCCGCGAGCTCGCTTTCGCGCAGCACGTCGCCCGCTTCGTCGGCGAGGTCGAACCCGGTCGTCTGACCGGAAAGGATGAGCCACGCTTCCGTCGCCAGGCGCACCAGCAGGAGGGCAAAGCCGAACGGCATGATGGCGCCGAGGAGCCAGCGCTCGATCGGCAGGTCCTGCGCCTCGACGCCGACTTCATAGAGCTTGGCGATGTAGACGTAGGAGCCCCACAGCATCAGGCCGGCAAAGAGCGCACAGCACGCAATCGCGATCAGCCCGACCACGCGCCGCGTCGGCACCGGCATCATCTTGACCAGGATATCGATGCCGAGATGGGCGCGGGTACGGATGCCGTAGGCGAGCCCGAACAGGACGAGCCAGGCGAACGCGTACAGCACCGCCTCCTGCCCCCAGAGGATGCCTGTGCCCCAGCCGTAACGGAGGACCACCTGAATAAAGGTCAGGATGGTCATGAAGGCGAGGAGAAGGGCGATCACGCCCTCCTCCAGCCGGTACCAGATGGTACGAAGCGCCCCCATCGGATTTTACTCAGGAGCTGTTGCCGACCTTCTGGGCGGCGTCGATCACGTCCGGGCCGATCTCCTTCTCGAACTTCTTCCAGACCGGCTCCATGGCCTGCTGCCACTTCTTGCGCTGCTCCGGAGTCAGTTGGTGGATCTTGGCCTTGCTCGCTGCGATCTTGCCCTTTGCTTCCTTGTTCAGGTCATCGGCGACCTTGTTGTTGACCGCCGTGGCCTCCTTCATCGCCTTGGTCAGCCCTTCGCGGATTTCCGGCGACAATCCGTTCCACCATTTGGCGTTGGTGACCACCATGTAGTCGAGCAGGCCGTGGTTCGACTCCGTGAAGTCGCTCTGAACTTCCTGGTACTTTTGGCTGTAGGCGTTCGACCAGGTGTTTTCCTGCCCGTCCACCGCGCCGGTTTGCAGGGCCTGGTAGACTTCCGAGAAGGCGAGCTTCTGCGGGTTCGCGTTGACGGCCTGGAATTGGGAAACGAGCACGTCCGACGACTGCACCCGGAACTTCACGCCCTTGGCGTCTTCGGGAGCGAGCAGCGGCTTGTTGGCGGAGAGCTGCTTCAGGCCGTTGTGCCAGTAGTTCAGGCCCAGGAGTCCCTTCTTTTCCATGGACTTGAGCATGTCCTGGCCGACCTTGCCGTCCTGGAACTTGTCGACGGCCTGCATGTCGGCGAACAGGAAGGGAAGATCGTAGACCTGGAGAACCTTGGTGAACTTCTCGAACTTCGAGAGGGACGGCGCGATGAAGTGAACATCGCCGAGCAGCAGCGCTTCCACTTCCTTGGCGTCGCCGAACAATTGCGAGTTCGGATAGACCTCGACCTTCACCTTGCCGGGCAGCAGCTGCTCCGCCACCTCTTTGAATTTGATGGCCGCCTGTCCCTTCGGCGTGGCGTCGGCGACCACATGGCTGAATTTGATGATGATCGGTTGCTGCGCCGACGCTGCGACTGGGGCGAAAGCAAACGCGGCCGCGGCGGCGGCCCATATCCAGAACCTTCGCATGTGCCCTCCTTGAGGCTTGTCTTTATTGAGTAGGCTGCGTCACCCAAGACGCGCGATTAGCCCGAATTTTTACACAAACGCAACATGAATCGCGTTGGCTTTTATGCGAACGTTACATCCTCTATAACTTTTTGTGCGTTGCCGCCGCGACTAGCCCGCCCGCACCCCAAAGCCACGGTTTAGCAGTCCGACGGAATGGTCAGTATTGTGCGAATGCCGGAGCCTAAAACCTATGCGGAATGCGCTGCGGTCAGGTATTCGGCCAATAAACATCCAATATGGATGAAAACCCCTGGCTATTGTTTTTCGCTTCATTGCGGCGGGTAGCGGCCTGAATGAGTTTTGCCGCACTGCACTTCACGCACTGCAAAAAAAGCATTAAGCGAATTTGCCGGGAAAATGTCCTGGGCGATGTCGGTCACCAGCAGCAGATAGTGAAGCCATCCATGACAATAAAAACGATGCGAGCCTGGCGCTCGAACACAAAGGGGCTCGCCGGTCTTGAACTCGGCGAGGCGCCTTGCCCGGAACCTAAGGACGGCGAGCTGCTGGTGCGGGTCGATGCCGCCGCGCTGAACTACGCCGATCTTCTGATGATCGACGACCGCTACCAGGTGAGGCCGGAGCGCCCGTTCGTCGCTGGGCAGGAGCTTGCCGGAACCGTGGTCGCCGCGGGCCAGGGCGCCGGCTTCGCCGAGGGCGATCAGATCGCCAGCAAGGTCGTCTACGGCGGATTCGCCGATTATGCGATCGTCCGCGCCGACATGGCGATGCGCGTTCCGGCGGGGTTCTCGCCCGAGGCCGCTGCGGCGCTGCCGATCGCCTACACCACGGCGCTGATCGGCCTTACCGAATGCACGACCGTCTCGCCCGCCGACACGGTGCTGGTGCTGGCCGCCGCCGGGGGCACCGGGCTCGCGATGGTGGAAGTGGCGAAGCACTGCGGCGCCTTCGTCATCGCCGCCGCGGGCGGCGCCGATAAATGTGCGCTCACCCTGGAGCATGGCGCCGACATCGCGATCGACTACCGCCGCGGCGCTCTCATCGATCAGGTCCGGGCATTCACCATCGGGCGCGGCGTCAATGTCGTGGTCGACTCGGTCGGCGGCGACTCCACCCTGGACGCGCTGCGGCTGCTGTCCTGGGGCGGCCGGCTCCTGATCGTCGGTTTCAGCTCGGGGACCATTCCGCAGCTCCCGGCAAACCGGCTGATGCTGCGGCGGCTGTCGGCGATCGGCGTCTACTGGGACAACGTCCACGACCGGGACGCCATCGTGCGCACGAACGAACGCCTTTCCAAAATCGTCGCCAGCGGCGAGGTTCGTCCGCATATCGGCGCGGTCTTCCCCTTCGACGAACTGCCCAAGGCGCTCACGGCGCTGGGCGATCGCGGCACGACCGGCAAGGTCATCCTGAAAGTCGCGCCGAGTACCGCGGGGTAAGGTCGGCTTTCCTCAGGCGACGCGCTCGCCGCGCCGCCAGACATTGCGCACCGCCGCCATGTCGCCGGCGACATGAACGCGGATGAGGTCGGCGCGCTTGCCGGGCGCGATTTCGCCGCGGTCGGTCAGTCCGACCGCCCCGGCCGGCGTCTGCGTCACCATGCGCACCGCGGCCGGCAGATCGATGCCCGGCACGAGGCGAGGCAGGGCGAGCGTCGCCATCAGCAAGCTGGCCGGAACATAGTCGGACGACAGGATGTCGAGCACGCCGGCGCGTGCGAGGTCGAGCGTCGCGACATTGCCGGTATGCGAGCCGCCGCGTACGAGGTTTGGCGCGCCCATCAGGACGCGGATACCGGCGGCGTGCAGGGCGGTTGCGGCTTCGACCGTCGTCGGGAACTCCGCTATCGCGATCCCGTCACGCATGGCCTGCGCGACATGCTCCGGCGTGGTGTCGTCGTGGCTTGCCAGCGGCGTGCCCTTGGTGCGCGCCAAGGCGATGAGCGCCTGGTAATTCCGCGCGGCATAGGCGGTCTGATACTGTATGCGCTGGGCAAACAGCGCTTCGAGCGCTTCGTCCGTCAGGCCGCCCTTCTTGCTGCGGTAATAGAGACGCAGCTTCTCGTCGTCGCGAAACTGGCGTTGCCCGGGCGTGTGGTCCATCAGCGACACCAGTCGCACCTCGGCGTGACCGAACAGCTCCGTCGCTTCCTCGACGACACTGGGCATCGGGACTTCGCAGCGCAGATGCAGGAAGTGGTCGACGCGCAACAGCTCCGCTTCGCGGGCGGACGCGATCGCATCGGCAAGCAGCGTTGCCTGCCCGTCGATCTCCTCGATCCCCGCCTCGCGCCAGACCCGCAAGGAATCGAATACGGTGGTGATGCCGCTGATCGCGAGTTGGCCGTCATACGAGACGACCGCCGCGACCGGATCCCAATAGACTTTTGGGCGCGGCATGTAGTGGGCTTCGATGTGGTCGGTGTGCAGCTCGACCAAGCCGGGCATCAGCAGGTCGCCGGCAAGGTCGAGCCCGCGCTCGGGGGCGCGGCCCTCTCCGATCTCGACGATCGCGCCATCGACGCAGGCGACCCAGCCGGATTGGATCACATCCCCGGCGAGGACAATCCGCGCATTGGCAAGTATGAAATCGGTCCGTTCAAACGTCATGGCGGAACACCGGCGGCATCGGGATCGGTGGTTTTTTCTTCGGTCTGCAAGTCTTGCCGCAGCCGGCGGCAAAATTGCCGGCTCTGCTATTTAGGATAGTGAGTCATTGGATGAATTCCAGTTCACGCTACGCGATCTATTTCGTGCCGGCCGCCGATCGGCCGCTCTTCCGGTTCGGGCGCGCGGTGCTCGGCTACGATTGCTATACCGGCGAAACAGTCGCCCATCCGCTCTTCGATGCGATCACTCCTCCCGAATGGGCTGCGCTCACCCGCGAACCGAGCATCTACGGATTTCATGCGACGCTCAAGGCGCCGTTCCGGTTGCCTCCATCGACCGGCGAAGCGGAGCTGATGCAAGCATTCGCCGGCTTCACCGCATCCGGCCTCGCGGCCGCAATCATCAATCCCTGCATACGCACCCTGGGCCGGTATGTCGTGCTCATGGCGCGCCGTCCATGCCCGGCGCTCGACGCGCTGGCGGCGCGATGCGTCAGCGCATTCGATCGTTTCCGCGCGCCCCCGACGCAGGCAGAACGCGAGCGGCGGCTTTCGGCAGGACTAAGTCCGGCCGAGATCGCCTATCTCGACCAATGGGGCTACCC
>JAEULX010000073.1 GCA_016793685.1 Bradyrhizobiaceae bacterium | reverse complement strand
TCGGTGCGCAGCGGATCGGGATTCGGCTTGACCGTCAGCGAGGGGCAGCCGGACAGGCGGATGCAGGAGTGATCGCCGGTGCAGATGTCGTCATCGACGCCGAAACGGATACGCACGACGCGCTCGCCGCGCTCCAACTTCGCCGCGTCCTCCGTGCGGACGCGGCGCTGGCGCACGAGCTGGCATTCGCCGTCGGCGATGACCACTTTCAGGCCGCGTTGGGCGGACGACGTCGCCTCTTTGAGCGTGGCGGCCATCTTGGCCACGCTGTAGCTGCGGACGGTCCGCAGCCACTTGACGCCGAGCGCGCGCAACGTCTTCTCGATAGAAATGCCGGAAGCGGAGCCGTCGCGGCTCGTTGGGCTCGACGGCATGAATTGCTGCCCGGTCGCCGAGGTGTAGCCGTTCTGCATGATCAGCAGCACGCCGTCGCCCTTGTTGAACAGGCTGCTCGCGACGCCGCTGATCAGGCCGTTATGCCAGAACCCGCCGTCCCCCATGATGGCGATCGGCCGCGACGCGAGGTTCGGCGCCACCGCCGCCGCGCTCGCAAGGCTCATCCCATAGCCGAGGATCGAATTGCCGATGTTGAACGGCGGCATGGTCGCGAAGGAATGACAGCCGATGTCGGCGCTGATGTGCATCCGCCCCACCTCGCGCTCGGCGAGCTTGATCGCGGCGAAGACCGGGCGTTCCGGGCAGCCGGTGCAGAAGGCGGGCGGCCGCGTCGGCAATGCGGGGACTGCGGCGGCTGCCGCTTTCTTTTGCGCCAGCACCGCTTGCGCGCACGCCTCGATCGGCTCGATGGGAAGGCCCGCCGGGCGCGCCGCGCGCAGGAAGGCGGCAAGGCCGGTGAGCACGACATCGGAGGTGTATTCTCCGGAGCGCGACAGCGCGCCCTTGCCGAAGACGCGGGTATTGAGATCGGCGCGGCGCAGCTCGACGGTCACCGCCTGTTCGATGTAGTCCGGATAGCCTTCCTCGACCACGAGGACGGCCCGCTTGCCGGCGCAGAAGCCGCACAATTCCTCCGGGGCAAGCGGATAGGCGACATTGAGCACATAGATCGGAATGCGCGAGCGGCCGAACAGGTCGGCGAGGCCGAGACGCGACAGCGCCCGCAGAACGCCGTTCGCCAGCCCGCCCAGGACGATGACGCCGATGTCGTCGATGTCGCCGCGAATGACTTCGTTGAGCTGGTTGGCGACGATGAAGGCCTGCGCCGCCGGCAGCCGCTCCTCGACCTTCAACCGTTCCTGCGTGAACACCGCCGGGGGATGCGAAATCTTGGCGTAGTCGAAACGGGCCGGCTCCGCGATGCGCGAGAGGGCGGAGTAGCGGCCCGGCCGGTTGGCCTTGGCCTCGAACCGGCCGGTGACGTGGCAGGCGCGGATGCGCAACTCCAGCATCACCGGGGCGTGGCTTGCTTCCGACAGCTCGAACCCCTTCTCGACGCAGCGCACGATGGTCGGCAGGTCCGGCTTCGGATCGATCAGCCACATCGACGACTTCATGGCGAAAGCGTACGAGCGCTCCTGCACGACGCTCGCGCCCTCGCCGTAATCCTCGCCGAGGATGATCAGGGTCCCGCCGACGACCCCCGGCGAGGCCAGGTTGGACAGGGCGTCGGCCGCGACATTCGTGCCGACGATCGATTTCCAGGTCACCGCGCCGCGCAGCGGATAATTGATCGAGGCGCCCAGCATGGCCGCGGCCGAGGCTTCGTTGGTGCAGGTCTCGACATGCACGCCGAGCTCGCCCAGCAGGTCTTGCGCCTCGACCATCACGTCGATCAGGTGCGAGACGGGGGCGCCCTGGTAGCCGCCGACATAGCTCACGCCCGATTGCAGCAGCGCCTTGGTGACGGCGAGGATGCCTTCCCCGTGGAAGGTTTCGCCGGCTCCCAGCCGCAACGCCTGGACTTCCTGTGCGAACGATCGTTCCATGGCGGTCCTGACGGTTTGCCCTCCAACAATCTACATACGCGACGGCAGCCATAACGCAATAATGGGAAATGCGATCAGGAGCACGAGCCGCAGGATGTCGGTGACGATGAACGGCAGCACGCCGTAGAACACCGTGGAGATTTTCACGTCCTCCACCACGCTCTTGATCACGAAGATGTTCATGCCGACCGGCGGGTGGATGAGGCCGAGTTCGACGGTCATCACGATGATCACGCCGAACCAGATCGGGTCGAAGCCGAGCTCCTTGATCACGGGAAAGATGATCGGCACGGTGAGGATGATCATGGCGAGTGCGTCCATGAGGCATCCAAGCACCAGATACATCAGCATGATGAGGGCGAGCACCCCGTAGCGGCCGATCCCGAGATTGGTGAGGAATTCCGTCACCTTCTGCGGCGTCTGGGTGATGGTGAGGAAGTAGCCGAACAGGATCGCGCCGATCAGGATCGTGAATATGGCGGCGGTGACGCGGGTGGTGTCGAGGAGCGAGCGGCGAATATCCTTGCGGGACAGCCGGCCGCGGACGACCCCGATGATGAATGCGCCGGCTGCGCCCATGCCGGCGGCTTCGGTCGCGGTGAAAAGGCCGCCATAGATGCCGCCGATCACGAACGCGAACAAAAGCAGGGTCGCCCAGATCTCGCGCAGGCTCTCGGCCCGCTCCTTCCACGTCACGCTTTTTCCCGGCGGCAGGAAGTTCGGCCGCACCATGCCGATGACCGTGATGGTCAGCATGTACATGCACATCGCGAGAATGCCGGGCATGACGCCGGCGATGAACAGCTTGCCGATGTCCTGATCGGTGATCAGCCCGTATACGGCGAACACGGTCGAGGGCGGTATCATGATGCCCAGCGTGCCACCCGCGGCGATCACGCCGGTGGCGAACGATTGCGGATAGCCGTAGGCGCGCATCTCCGGATAGGCGACGCGGGAAAAGGTGGCGGCGGTGGCGACCGACGAACCGCAGATCGCGGCGAACCCGCCGCAGGCGGCAATGGTCGCGATGCCAAGGCCGCCGCGCAGATGGCCGAGAAAGGCGTTGCCGGCACGAAACAGCTCGCGGCTCATTCCCGACGTCGTCGCGAACGATCCCATCAACAGGAACAGCGGCACGATGGCGAAGCTGAAATCGGTCACCGTCCGCATCGAGGTATGGCCGACGATTTTCAGCGCCGGTCCGCCGCCGCTGAGGTAGGCAAAGCCGCCGACCCCGACCAGGCCCATCGCCATGCCGATCGGCACCCGCAACAGGATCAGCGCGAACAGCAGAACGAATCCGACGACCGTTACGGCATCGCTGCTCATCTCGTCACTCGTCGGGCGGTTTGATCCGGTATTGCGGCATCAATTCCGGATGGAAGATCAGTCGATAGGTGCGCACCGCTATCAGCAGCACGGCGCACACGTCGCCAAGCCAGGCGACGGCAAAGAACGGCCAGGTCGGAATCCGCAGATCGTAGGTCGACACGTTAGCGTGGTAGGTGCTGACCACCTTGTCGAACAAGGTGTAGGTCTGCACGGCGACGACGAAGAGCAGGACGAGCGTGGCAAACACGTCGATCGCGCGCTGCCAGCGCGGCGCGGCGTTGGCCCAGACGAGATCGACGGTGATGTGGGTGCCGCGATAGGAGGTTGCGGCGATCCCCCAGAAAATCAAAATGCCGAGAAGCAGGCGCCCGAAATCGTAGCTGTCGGGGATCGACACGGCGAAGAAGTAGCGCAGCAGCACCGACACGAAGATGTCGATCGCGACGATGCCGACGAATGCCGCGGCGATCAGCTCGATGCCGTCGATGAAACGGTCCATGTAATTGCGCTGCATGGCGCCGTCCGTTCGCGGTAAGGCTTGTCGGGGGCTGTCCGCTGAATGCCCCTCATCAGCGGGACCCGTCCTTCGGCCGGCCGGCGGACGCGCCGGAGCGCAGTGTCCGGCGCGGCTGGCAGATCAGTAGGCGGCGTTGGCCTTCTCGAGCGCGTCCCGGAGCTCCTTCATCGCGGCCGCGGGATCGACGCCGGTCTTGCGTACATTGTCCGCCCACGCCTTCTCCAGCGGTTCGGCGGCCTTTTTCCACTGAGCTAGCTGCTCGGCGGTGATCGGGTAGACGTCGTGGCCCGGCTCGGCCTTCAGCTTGGCGATGCCGGCGTGCTCGAACTCGGCCCACGGCTTGGCGATGCGCATCGCCCATTCATTGGTGCAATGATCGTCGATCACCTTTTTCTGGGCCGGCGACATCTGGTCATATTTGTCCTTGTTGAAGACAAGAGCGAAGTTCGACACGTAAAGCGGCGCGTCCATATGGTATTTCACGACCTTGTCGATTCCGAACAGCGGGATCGAACCCCACGGGAACGTCACCGCGTCGGCGACGCCCTTTTCGATCACGTCGCGAACTTCCGGAGCGCCCGCCTGGACGTTGGTGCCCCCGAGCTGGGTGACGAAGCTCGCGATGGTCGCCTGGGCCGGTCGAATCTTCATGCCCTTGATGTCCTCGGGCGCCACGATCTTCTTGGTGCGCGAGTGGAACGAGCCGGGGTCGTGGACGAACGCCAGACAGAACTTGACGTCGTTCATCTCCTTGCCGGCGTATTTGCGGTACCACGCATCGAAGGCCTGGGTGCCGCCCACGCCATTCGCCATCAGAAACGGCAATTCGCCGGCGCCGACGATGGGAAAGCGGCCGGGCTGGTAGCCCGTGTTGATGTAAGTGAGATCGGCGATGCCGTCGCGCGCCATGTCGTAATGGTCGAACGCCTTGCCGAGCTGCTGCGAGGGAAAGACCTTGGACTTGATGGTGCCGCCCGAGGCTTTTTCGACGGAGGCGCCCCACTCTTCGAGCGACTTCTGCAACGGATGCGTCGGCGGAACCCAGTGCGAGATCTTCAGGTCAAAGGTCTTGTCTTGCGCCGCCGCCGCTGAAGCAAGCGCGGCCGTCAGGGCTAGCCCGGCGGCGGCCGCAAACACGCGGATACGCACTCCGCAAAGTCGCGATTGCATCGGAACCTCCCTAAGGTATCGTATTATCGATCCGCATTGGCGATGCGGATCGTTGATTTTCGGGTAATTCAGCCTCAAACGGGAGGGCTTGTAAAGCGGAAGGTTGGCAATAAAACTTTTTTACCGCGGCGCGCGAAGAAGGACGGCCGAAACTTGGGCGTGCGCGTCGGCCGCGCAGTGCGTGATGCTCGTCCAACGAATGGAGATTGCAGTGCCCCGAAAGCCGAAACCGGTCAAACGAACCGCGCAGGCCGCGAACGCGATCGACTATGGCCCGCTGGAAGACTGGGTCGGCTTCCGCCTGCGGATGGCGCAATCCGCCTCGTTCCAGGCCTTCGCCCGGCTTGCGCATGACGTGAACCTGAAGCCCGGCCGGTTCGCGACCTTGATGCTGATCGGCCGCAATCCGGGTATCAGCCAGACGGCGCTCAGCCTCGCCAACGGCCGCGACAAGTCGACCCTGACGCCGGTTCTCAACGATCTGGTGAAGCGGGGCCTTGTTCGCCGTTCGCGAACGCCGGACGACCGCCGCACCTATCAGCTCGCCCTCACAGCCGCGGGCCAGCGCATGCTCAAACAGCTGGCCGCCTGCGCCATCTCCCACGATCGCAATCTCGACCGCATCATCGGCCGCCGCGACCGCGCGCATTTTCTCTCCATATTGCGGCGGATCGAAGTGGAACTGTCCAGCGATCGTGCGAACGAAAAGCCATCGGGGCGCCGCTCCCGGTAACTCCTTAAAGCCGCATTCTGTGCCGCGAACCGATCCCCGCCACGGATCGGGCTCCGGCAAACTGCTCCGCCGGAAAGATACCCTAACCACGCAGGCGTGCGATCACCTCGGCCGGGATCGGTTTCGACTTCAGCTTCTCCGGATTGTTGGGGTCGCGGCCCGCCCATACCCGCGTCTCGAACCCCTCGATGGCGAGTTCCTCATGCCGCAACAGGCGATGAATAATCTTGAAGCTCGACCGCTTGATTTCGGCGACAGTCGTCTCGATCACCGTCTCGTCGCCGAACCGGCTCGCCTCGAGAAACCGTGCCCGCGTATCGACCATCGGATAGCCGACAATGTCATAAGCGCGCAAAAATTCGAACTTGGTCATGCCGAGGGCGCGCTCGAACAAGGCCGTGGTGCTGGTGTCGAACATGGCGAAATAGCGCGGATAGAAGACAATTCCCGCGGGATCGCAATCGCCCCATTCGATGCGCACCGCGCGGCGGTTGGTCAGCATGCCTTTTTTTCGCGCCGGCCAGCGGGGGCCGTC
>JAEULX010000052.1 GCA_016793685.1 Bradyrhizobiaceae bacterium | reverse complement strand
CGCTTTGGGCAGCGCCGCGAGATAGGCAACTTCGGCAAGCGACAGTTCGTGCACCGACTTGTCGAAATAGAGCAGCGAAGCCGCAGCGACGCCGTAGGCGGAGAAGCCAAGGTAGATTTCGTTGAGATAGAGCTCTAGGATGCGATCCTTCGAATAGGTCCGCTCGATCTTGAGCGCCAGCAGCGCTTCCTTGATCTTGCGCTCGAACGACACCTCGTTGGTGAGCAGGAAGTTTTTCGCCACCTGCTGGGTAATGGTCGAGGCGCCCTGCGGGCGGCGCCCTTTGCCCATGTTCTGCGCATAAAGAATGCCGGCGCGCAGGATGCCGCCGAAGTCGAGTCCGCCGTGCTCGTAGAAGTTCTTGTCTTCGGCGGAAAGGAACGCGTTTTTCACGCGCTGCGGGATTGCCTGAATGGGAAGGTAGAGCCGGCGCTCGCGCGCGTATTCGGCGAGCAGCGATCCATCGACCGCATGGATGCGGGTCATGACGGGCGGCTCGTAGTCCCGGAGCTGGGAATAGTCAGGCAGATCTTTCGAGTAGTGCCACAGCAGGCCGGCGACCGCCGCTATGCCGACAAGGAACAGGATCGTTCCGGTCGCAAAAAGAAAACCGAAGAATCGCAGGATCAGCCTCATTGCCCCGTTTCCCGCAAGCTGCGCGCCAATCGCACGCCCCGATAGAAGGCGCGACCGCTGGAATCCCAGGTCGTTAGGTCGCGCCGTTTTATGGTTAAACTGAGGCCCAGGTCGCTTCGACGCCTACGCGTCTTTCCTGACGTCTGCACGTATTCCAGGACCTTCGATTTCCCGGACCCTCAATCCGATCCGGGCTTCGTTCCCGACCCCGCAAGCCGGGTGGTGAAGAACTGGTCGATCGCGCCGACGATCTTTTCGCTCACCTGTGCGCGCCAGCCGTCGGAGGTCAGCTGCTTGATGTCGTCGCGGCTTGATACATAGCCGAGTTCGATCAGCACCGAGGGCACGTCGGGGGCGGTCAGGACGCGGAAGCCGGCGGCTTTCAGCGGATGCTTGTGAAGACGGGCGGTGGTCTTGATCTCGCCGACGAGCACGTGGGCGAATTGCGTGGAGTAGTTCTTGGTCTCGCGCTGGGCGAGATCGATCAGAATGTCGGCGATGTCGTTCGGCTCACGCGAAAGGTCGACGCCTGCGATCGCGTCGGCCTTGTTTTCCGCATCGGCGAGGCGGGCGGCTTCGGCGTCGGAGGCATGCTCGGACAACGTATAGATGGTCGCCCCCTCCGCATTGCCCTCCCGTCGTCGCAGCGCATCGCAGTGGATCGAGATGAACAGCTGCGCATCCCGCTGCCGAGCGAGCCGAACGCGCTCCCCGAGCTCGACGAAGCGGTCATCCGTGCGCGTCATCACCACCCGGTATTTGCCGGTCTGTTCCAGCTTGTCCCGCAGCACGAGGCCGAACTCGAGAACAATCGCTTTTTCTTCCTCGCCGCTCGCCGCGCGGGTTCCCGAATCGATGCCGCCATGCCCGGGATCGAGCACGATGACGGGGCGCGGATCGCCATTGGTCGGCGCGTCGCGGTCGGCCCTGCGCGGCGGATCGCGCGGCAGCCGGTTGTCGATGGCGGCTGCGCGCAGGAAAGTCTCGCGGTCAACCGCCGCAAGATCGAGCACGAGCCGTCCGGGAAGGCCGTCCACGGCGTCGAGCACATAGGCCCGTTCGACCCGCACCGGTCCCGTCGTATCGATCACGATCCGCGAGCCGCCGGGCATCACGAGGCCGTAGCGGAAAGCCTTGACGAGACCGCGTCCCCGCTCCCCGGTATTGGCCGGGAACTGGAACGTCACCTGCGGCATGTCGATGATGACCCGGTAGGGGTTCGCAAGGGTGAAGGCGCGGATGTCGACCTTCTGCGAAATGTCCACGACGAGCCGGGTCTGTTTTTGATCGCCCGCGACCCGGGCGTTGGTGGCGAGCGGAAAGGCCTGAGCGGCGCCCGCCGCCGGGCGCACTTCGGCCGAGCCGGGTCCGGCGGCGGCAACAGCGCCGGCCCAGAGCATGGCGACGAGAAGGGTCGCGTAACGAAGCACGTGTGCGAATGCCCCCTTGTATCGGGACTTTAGGCCGTTTCGGCTCCGCCCGTCATCAGCGGCGGGCAGCCCGCCAGGTCGCCTTGCGCTCCGCCGTCTCGGCGCACATCGGAAACGCCCCCACGAGCGATTTCAAGAGCTTAAAGTCGACTTTTTAATGGTCGGACGCGGCGCCGCCAGGAGAACAGGCGGCCACCGGCCCGGAGGCAGAAGCGCAATACCCGCAAAGGTTGCTGTTGACATCGACTTGCCAACGGGCCGGCCGGCACTTTAATAAGGAGTGCTGGTGGATTCTCAGAGGTTTCCGGTTCTGCCCGGTCAGGCAGCTGGCTATCGTGGACTGAGACCCTGTTGCAAGCGAGTGCGCATGACGCGTCTCGCGGCGACGGTAATAAGCGAGTTGGCGCCTCCCAAGGAGGATATTTGAGGATGTGCGCTATTCCTCGGAACGTCCACACGAAATATCCCCAGCTCTGAATACACCGTTGCTGGCTGCGCGGACCGCGTGGCCGTCACACCCCAGGAATTGAGGTTGATGTCGGGGACCATGAACGAGGAGCGAACCGCTCGGCGCTATGGAAGAGCGCCGGCAAAGTCTCTCTCGCGCTCGCCCGGCATGCGACCCACGTTTCGGGGCTTTTGCTCAACCCCCAAATTTGGCGCGAATTTTTCGCTTTTGCCTGCGGCCGTCCCGAGGACGCCAAGCAGCGCAGGGCGAATGCGACGCCGAGAGACACGAACATGGCCAATAAGATGCTTATCGACGCGACACACCCGGAGGAGACTCGGGTGGTCGTCTTGCGCGGTAATCGGGTAGAGGAATTTGATTTCGAATCGGCGAGCCGCCGACAATTACGTGGCAATATCTATCTCGCCAAGGTCACGCGGGTCGAGCCGTCGCTGCAGGCGGCCTTTGTCGATTACGGTGGCAACCGGCACGGATTTCTCGCATTCAGCGAAATCCATCCCGACTACTACCAGATCCCGGTCGCGGACCGGCAAGCCCTGATCGACGAGGAAGAACGCGCGCATCGCGCGGCCGAAGTCGAGGCGGACCGCCGCGCGGCGGCGCGCGCGCCGCACACGGCGCCGGCGAACCGCTCTCCCCAGCCGGACCATCGCATCGCAAGCGCGCCGGTGCCTGCGGAGGAAGACTATTCCGCAGACGAAGAGCCCGGCCATGAGGTCCAGGCATCGGTCATAGAGGCTTGGGTGGAATCAACGTCGGCCCCGGCGGAGGCCGGCGAGCCTGCGCCCCACGACGTCGATCGGCTCGGGAGCGAAGGCGAGGCAGGCGCGGGCGAGCCCGATGCGGCCGTAGCGGCTTCCGCGGAGGCGTCGCCGGAACCGGCTGCCGAGGCCGGTGAGTTCCCGTCGCCGTTCAGCGCTGGCGGGGCGGAGCCGGCGGGCGAATTGCCGGAGACCGCAGGTTCGGCGGTTGCAGCCGATTTTGCTCTGGCCGGTTCGCTGCCGGAGTCGTCGGCCGAATCGGATCTTGACGCGTCCTCAGCCGAGGCGCCCGTGACTGTCCTCGATGGAAAAGACGATGACGTGGGTCTGGCGGGCGACAGCGACGCAGAGGAAGAAGGCGACGGCGAAGGCGACGACGACGAAGCCGACGACGACGAAGCCGACGACGATGAGGACGATGACGAAGACGATGACGACGAAGCCGCCGCGGCGGAAGAGACGGTCGAATCCGTAGGAGGGGCCGACGCGCTCGAGGAAGCTCAGGAGCGGGCGCCGCGCATCCGCCGCCAATACAAGATTCAGGAAGTGATCCGGCGCCGGCAGATCATGTTGGTGCAGGTGGTGAAGGAAGAGCGTGGGACCAAGGGCGCGGCGCTCACCACGTATCTCTCGCTCGCCGGCCGCTATTCGGTGCTGATGCCGAACACGGCGCGGGGCGGCGGCATCAGCCGCAAGATCACGAGCCCGCAGGATCGCAACCGGCTGAAAGAGATCGCGCACGAACTCGAAGTCCCCGAGGGGATGGGGGTCATCCTGCGCACGGCCGGCGCGATGCGCACCAAGACCGAGATCAAGCGCGACTTCGAATATCTGCTGCGCATGTGGGAGCAGGTGCGCGACCTCACGCTGAAGTCGAGCGCTCCGACCCTCGTCTACGAGGAGGGGTCGGTGGTCAAGCGCGCCATCCGCGACCTCTACAACAAGGACATCGACGAGGTCATCGTCTCCGGCGAGCCGGCCTTCCGCGAGGCGAAAGACTTCATGCGCATGCTCATGCCGAGCCATGCGAAGAACGTGAAGCTCTACGGCGAAGGCCAGCCGCTGCTCATCCGCTACGGCGTCGAGAGCCAGCTGGACGCGATGTTCTCGCCGATCGTCCAGCTGCGGTCGGGCGGCTATATCGTGCTCAATCAGACCGAAGCCCTGGTCGCCATCGACGTCAACTCCGGCCGCGCCACGCGCGAGCATCACATCGAGGACACCGCGCTCAAGACCAATCTGGAGGCGGCCGAGGAAATTGCGCGGCAGCTTCGCCTGCGCGACCTCGCGGGGCTCATCGTGATCGATTTCATCGACATGGATGAGAAGCGCAACAACCGCGCGGTCGAGCGCCGGCTCAAGGAATGTCTGAAAAACGATCGTGCGCGCATCCAGGTCGGCCGCATTTCGCATTTCGGCCTGCTCGAAATGTCGCGGCAGCGCATCCGCACCAGCGTGTTCGAAAGCTCGACCGAGAAGTGCCCGCATTGCGGCGGCACCGGCCATGTGCGCTCCGTCGCCTCGGTCGCTCTGCAGTGTCTGCGCATGCTCGAGGAAGCGCTGCTGCGCGGGGCCACCCACAACATCGTGGTGCGGACGGGCTCCGAAGTCGCCCTTTACATGCTCAACTTCAAGCGGTCGCATCTGCGCGAGCTTGAACAGCGCTTCCGCATCATCGTCACGGTGAAGGTCGACGCGGCGCCAAGCGGGCAGCAGCCTTTCCTCATCGAGAAGGCGGAGCAGGTCCACAGTCTGGAGCAGGCGCGTGCACTCGCGGCTCAGCCGGCGGCGCTGGTTCCGATCGTGGTTCCGGAAGACGAGGAGTTCGGAGAAGAGGCCGAGGCGGAGGGCGAGGACGCTTCCGTCACCGACGAACTGGGCGAGGATGCCGAGCGCGTCGCGGGCGACAATGGCGGGCGTCGCCGCCGGCGGCGACGTCGGCGCGGTCGGCGCGGCGATGAGCAGGGCGAGGCTGATCTGTCTGGCGGGGAGACCGTCGCCGAGCATGCGATCGCCCATGAGGATCACGACGGCGGCGAGGGCGAAGACGGCGGTCCGGCTGCGCCGCATGCGCTCGAGCATGGCGCCGGCGAAGGGGAAGCCGCAGGCGACGGCGGCCCGGGCGACCGGCGGCGGCGGCGGAGAGGCCGGCGCGGAGGTCGGCGCAACCGGCGGCCGGAGGGCGAGGGCGCGCCGTCCACCTTGGGCGACGAGGCGGTGGAATTGCCGGAGCAGGAGATCATCGAGGCAAGCGCCGATCTGGAGGGCGCCGGGCTGGAAGATGGCTCGCCCGCGTTCGAGCCATCTCTAGGCGATCATGCCTATCCTGCGGAGCAGGAGGCTGCTCCGCAGCAGGCGGAGACGGGAACCGAGGAGGAATTGCCGCCGATCCTCGCCGCAGGGCACCCTCCGCTGGTGGACGCGGAGCCCGCGCCGGCGCCGGTTCTTCACGAAGAAGCGACTGCAGCGCCGCCGGAGGCCCCGACGGAAGCGGCGGCTTCCGAGCCGGCGCCGCGGCGTCGTTCGACCGTCCGCGAGCCCGTCATCCTTCAAGGTGAAAGCAACGGCGCCGCGGCGCCCGAAACCGCGCCGACCGAGCCTTCCCCCGCCGAAGCGGCGCCTGAAGCGAATGCGGCGCCTTTCGCAGAGCCGCCCGTCGAAGCCGCCGAGTCGGCTGCGCAGGACGAGCCTGTCGGGGCGCGACGCACCGGTTGGTGGGCACGGCGCATCATGGGCGGCAACAAGGGCTGAGCGCCTTTTTTCGCGGGAAGGGCCGCGGCGACCCATGCACAGCCGCTATGTCGACCGCGACGCCGAGGCGACCGTCGCGCGCTATGCCGGCGACGGCGTCGGGCGCGACATCGCGCTGCGCGTCTACACCACCCGTCTGCTCGGCCAGGACCCGAAGCTCGTCCGGCACGGCGGCGGCAACACCTCGGTCAAGGCCCGCCTGACCGATCTCGTCGGCGCCGAAGTCGAGGCGCTGTGCGTCAAGGGCTCGGGCTTCGACATGGCCGCCATCGAGCCGGCGGGGCTGGCCGCCGTCCGGCTTGCGCCGCTGCGCTCCTTGCGCGCCCGCACCGCGATCTCCGACCGCGATCTGCTGCGGATCCAGCGCGCGAATCTCATCGACCCGATGGGTCCGAACCCGTCGGTCGAGATGCTGCTGCACGCATTCCTGCCGGCGAAATTCATCGATCATACCCACGCAAACGCGGTGTTGAGTCTGATCGACCAGCCGGATGGCGCGGCGATCATGGCCGATGTGTTCGGCGACTGCGTCGACCTCGTGCCCTATGTCCGCCCGGGCTTCGGCCTCGCCAAGGCGGCGGCCGACGTGTTCGAGCGCCGCCCGCAGGTGCAGGGGCTCATCCTCGACAAGCACGGCATCTTCACCTTCGGCGAGACGGCGCGCGAAGCCTACGAACGCATGATCGGCCTGGTGTCGGCGGCCGAAGCGCGATTGCAGCGCGGCCGCAGGCCG
>JAEULX010000041.1 GCA_016793685.1 Bradyrhizobiaceae bacterium | reverse complement strand
GCTCGCGCGCCATTCCTTGCCGCGATCTGCTCGGCCGTCACTCTGCTCGCAGTCGCTGCGCAAGATGCGCGCGCCCAGGACCAGCGGCTGATCGGGTCCGGCGCGAGTTTCCCCTTCCCGATCTACTCGGCCTGGTTCAAGCAGTTCAGCAAAGACACCCCCGGCGTCATCGTCGATTACCAAGCCAAGGGCAGCGGCGCCGGCATCCAGGATTTCATTAATCACACGGTGGACTTCGCCGGCAGCGACGCGGCGATGACCGACGCAGAAATCGCCAAGGTCGAAGGCGGCGTCGTGCTGATCCCGATTACCGCCGGGGAAATCGTCCTCGCCTACAACCTGCCGGGCAACCCCGCCGGCCTGAAACTGCCGCGCGACGTCTATCCGGAGATTTTCCTCGGCAAGATCACGCGCTGGAACGATCCGAAGATCGCAGCGGCAAACCCGAATCTGAAGCTGCCGGACCTTCCCATCACCGTGGTTCGCCGCTCCGACGCGAGCGGGACGAGTTTCGTGTTCACCAAACATCTCTCCGCAATCAGTCCGGAATTCGCCAAGGCGGTCGGGTTCGGCACCACGGTCGAATGGCCGAAGAGCGACAAGATCGTCGGCGCCCCCAAGAATGACGGCGTCACCGCGACAATCAAACAAACCCCGGGCGCCCTTGGCTATATCGAGTACGGCTACGCCAAGCTGACCAAGACCAATGCGGCGCTCTTGCAGAACAAGGCAGGCGAGTATGTCGAGCCGGGCGCGAAGTCCGGGGCGGCGGCGCTCGCCGCGGCCAAGCTCGGGCCCGATCTGCGCGGCTGGATCGACGATCCGGAGGGAGCGGACGCCTACCCGATCGCATCCTTCACTTGGCTCTTGTTCTACAAGGACCAGGACGACAAGAAGGCGGAGACGCTGCGCAAGCTGGTCGAGTATAGCGTGACCAAGGGTCAGGCCATCGCCGACAGCATGGGCTACATCCCGCTCCCCGCCGCTGTCATCGAGAAGGTCAAGGCGGCTGCCGCCGAGATCAAATGAAGCCAGGCGGAAACCTAGCGGACCATGCGCCTGACGCCGTGTGCGTGAGGCCGACTCTTCGGGCAATTTGATGTCAAGTCATCCGTTCGCACTCGCTGCGTCCCCGGACGCCGTCAGTCAGGCTCCGGGCGGCGGGGAATACCTCGTCGACCGCGCCTTCCGCTCCCTCGCAATCGCGGCCGCCTGTATTCTGATCGTGCTCGTGGCCTATATCGTCTGGAAAATCGGCGGACAGGCGCTGCCGGCCATCGGCAAGTATCATGTCGATTTTCTGGTCAGCACGACCTGGAACGTGCAGGAACAGAAATTCGGAATCCTCCCCGGCATCTGGGGCACCCTGTACAGCTCGCTGCTCGCCCTGCTGATCGGCGGCTTTTTCGGGCTCACCGTCGCGATTTTCCTGACGCAGGGCTTCCTGCACAAGCGGCTTGCCTTCGTGTTCCGCCTGATATGCGAGATGCTCGCCGCGATCCCGAGCGTGGTGTTCGGCCTGTGGGGAATTTTCGTCGTCATTCCGACCATTCGGCCCGCCGCGAACTGGCTCAATGAGACTCTCGGCTTCATCCCGTTCTTCAGCACCTCGTTGAGCGGCCCCGGGCTGCTTCCGGCCGCGATCGTGCTGGCGATCATGGTCCTGCCCACCGTCGCCGCCATCTCGCAGGACGCTCTCAGCGCCGTTCCCTACCGCACCAAGGAAGCGGCGTTCGGAATGGGAGCCACGCGCTGGGAGGTGATCCTCAAGGTGATGGTGCCGACCGCCGCGGGCGGCATCTTCAGCGCCATGGTGCTCGGTTTCGGCCGCGCGCTCGGCGAGACGATGGCGCTCGCGATGCTGATCGGCAATTCCAATCAGGTCACGCTGTCGCTGTTCGCGCCGGCCGAAACGCTCGCGGCGTTGCTCGCCTCCCATTTCCCCGAGGCGGGTCCGGCGGAGGTCGAGGCTCTGATGTATGCCGCCCTCGTGCTCCTCGCCATCACCTTGTTGGTCAATATCGCCGGCATCGGCCTTCTGACCCTCACGCAACGCAGAATTTCGGGCAAGGCATGACCGATAAGGCATATCTCGAAATGTCGATCGCAACCGGCAAATCGCCCAATCTCTCCCACTCCTGGTCCGAAGGCCGGGCGATGAGCAACGCGATGCTGACGATCGGCGCATGGGTCGTCGCAATTCTGGCAAGCATTCCGCTCTTCTCCGTCCTCTACATGCTGATCGTCGAAGGCGGATCGCGGCTGTCCCTCGAACTCTTCACCGATTTGCCGCCGGCCGGCTTTGAGCTCGGCGGCGGCTTCGGCAATGCGATCGTCGGCACCCTGGTCATGGTGGCGATCGCGGCGGCGATCAGCATTCCGATCGGGGTATTGGCCGCCGTCTACCTGTCCGAGCTCGGGCCCAACACCAAGATTGGCAGAACATCGCGGTTTCTGGCGAAGGTTCTCACCGGCTTTCCGTCGATCCTCGCCGGCGTCTTCGTCTATGCGGTCGTGGTGCTCGCCATGGGCACCTATTCGGCGATCGCCGGCGGCATTGCGCTCGCCATCCTGATGCTGCCGACCGTGGTGCTGACATCCGAAGAAGCGCTGAAAATGGTGCCGCGGAAAATGAAGGACGCGGCGCTGGGGATCGGCTGCACGCGGACCCAGATGATCTGGAAGGTCGTCCTTCCCACGGCGCTGCCGGGGATTCTGACGGGCGTCATGCTCGGCATCGCGCGCGTCTCGGGCGAATCCGCGCCGCTCCTGTTCACCGCGCTGTTCAGCAATTACTGGCTGAACAGCCTGCGTGAGCCGGCCGCCTCGCTGTCGATCCTCATCTACAATTTTTCCAGCATGCCGTTCGAGAACCAGATCCAGCTCGCCTGGGCGGCGTCGCTGGTCCTCGTCCTCATTGTTCTGGTGTTCAATGTCGCCAGCCGCCTGCTCGGGCGACCGAAGTACTAGGAGAGATCCATGAGCGTTCAAGCCGTCGCCGAGCTTCCCCAAGCGGTACCCATGCCGAGCGGCGCCGAGCTCGCCATCGACTGCAGGGTCAAGAAAATCCTGTATGGCGCGTTTCTCGCGGTGCGCGACAGCAATGTCCCGATCCACAAGGGCAAGATCACCGGCTTCATCGGACCGTCCGGTTGCGGCAAGAGCACGGTGCTGCGCAGCCTCAACCGCATGAACGACCTGATCGACGGCTTCCGTCTCGAGGGCGACGTCCATTTCCTCGGCCAGGACATCTACGCAAAGAATATCGATCCCGTGGTGGTGCGGCGCTACATCGGCATGGTCTTCCAGCAGCCGAACCCGTTCGCCATGAGCATCTTCGACAACGTCGCCTTCGGCCTGCGCCTCAACCGCTTCAAGGGCGACGTCGCCGGACGGGTGGAGCACGCGCTGCGCCGCGCGGCGCTGTGGGACGAAGTGAAGGACAAGCTGAAGGCGAGCGGGTTGTCGCTCTCCGGCGGTCAGCAGCAGCGGCTGTGCATCGCGCGCGCCGTGGCGACCGAGCCCACGGTCCTGCTGATGGACGAGCCCTGCTCCGCGCTCGATCCGATTGCGACCCGGCGCATCGAAGAGCTCATGCTCGAGCTCAAGGAGGACTACACGATCGCCCTGGTGACGCACAACATGCAGCAGGCGACCCGCGTCGCCGACATCACCGCCTTCTTCGCGGTCGACATCTCCAAAGGCGGCCGCACCGGCTATCTCGTCGAGATCGGACCGACCGGCCAAGTCTTCAACGATCCGCGGGAACAGCTCACCAAAGAGTATATCTCCGGCAAGTTCAGCTGATCGCCGATTGGACGCAACGCCATGAACGCCCCGCACATTGGCAGAATGATTGCCGCCGCTGTCGCCTTGTCGATCGGCCTGCCGGCCGCGGCGGGCTGGGCGCAGGGGGCAGGCACCGCAGCCTCCATTTCGCTCAGCGGCGCCGGCGCCACCTTCCCCGC
Organism: Bradyrhizobiaceae bacterium; assembly: GCA_016793685.1. Classification (GTDB taxonomy): domain Bacteria; phylum Pseudomonadota; class Alphaproteobacteria; order Rhizobiales; family Xanthobacteraceae; genus Rhodoplanes. Next base: position 4,204 of record JAEULX010000041.1, on the reverse strand, counting down.
CCCGCTCTACAAGAAGTGGATCGACGTCTACCAGGCCGCCCATCGCAACGTATCGATGAGCTACAGCGCCGTCGGCTCCGGCGAGGGCATCAAGCGCTTCATCGCCGAAACCGTCGATTTCGCCGCAAGCGACGAAAACCTGACCGAGAAGGACGCCGCCAAGGTCGAAGCGGGAGCGGCGACCGTGCCCGCCACTGCCGGAATGATCGTGCTGGCCTACAACATTCCCGGCGTCAGCGAAATCAGGCTCCCGCGCGACGTCTATGCCGACATTTTCGGTGGAGTGATCCGGCGGTGGGACGACCCGCGCATCCAGGCGGCAAATGTCGGCGTTCGGCTTCCGTCGCGCGATATCGCCATCGTCGCCCGGCTCGATTCGAGCGGCACGACCGCCGCCTTCACGCGCAATCTCGCCGCAGTCGATCCGTCCTGGCGCAGCCGCGGCCTTGGCGTCGGCAAGCTCGTCGCCTGGCCGAGCAGGACGATGCTCGCCCCCGGCAACGAGGGCGTCGCCGCCCGCATCAAGATCAGCGAAGGCGCGATCGGCTATGTCGAGTACGGCTTCGCCAAGCGTCTCGGCCTGCCGATGGCGGCGTTGCAGAACAAGTCCGGGCAGTTCGTCGCCCCGAGCGAATCCGCGGCGCAGCTCGCACTTTCGGCGCGCGTCGTCGAGGCAAAACAGCTGGAGCCTTCGGTCGTCGATCCGGCAGCGGTCGGCGCCTATCCCATCGTGTCCTATAGCTGGCTGTTCCTTTACCGGCATTACCCCGACCCGGCCAGGGCGGCCGCTGTTCGCGATTTTGTGGCGTGGGGGCTTGCAGAAGGCCAACAATACGGCGTCGAATTGGGTTATGTTCCCCTATCGGCCGACGTCGTGGCGCTCAGCCGGCAGATCTTGGACACCGTCGCGAAATAAATAGAGTGGCGAACGAATTTCCTACGGCTGCTCCGTGCACCGGAGCGGCCCTCTCCGCGCAACTTGATCGGAGAGGAGCCATTCTCGACCTCGGGGCGATCGACCGGTCGCTTCGCGAGGTTGCGGAGCATTTTGCCTCCATCAACCGGCATCTCGACAGTCCGCGCGAATGGCTGGACGACCACATGGTCGATCACCTGATGAGCGGCTATGCCTTCATTGACTCGCTGATCGAACACAAGGTCGACCTCCTGGCATTCGGCCAGCTGCGCCTGCTCCTCGAATTGAACGCCCTGGTGCTGTGCGGGCAGGACGAGCAGGTCAGGTTGGAGGCCGTGGGGCATCTCAAGGCCACGGACAAGCATTTTTTCGATAATGTGGATGGCGGCATTCGCGACGTCATCGAGTGGCATGCGCTGCACGCCCACGAATCGGCGTGGCTGCGCGCGGCAGGTGTTTACATTCGCATGTTGGCGGAGCCCGAACTGTTCATCGAAGGCAATCATCGCACCGGCGCGCTGGTGATGAGCTACATCCTCGCCCGCGCCGGCCGGCCGCCCTGCGTGCTGACCGTCGACAACGCCAAGGCCTACCTCGACTGGTCGGCGCTATTCACCGGCAAACGCAAGACCGGCCTCGCGCTGCGCTGCCAGATGCCCTGGCTCAAGTACCGCTTTGCCGAGTTTCTGCAGGCGCAGGCCAACCCGAAGTTCCTGCGCGCCGCCTGACTCTTTTTGACCTCTCGCACGCTGCGCGCGGCGATCGTCGCTCTGCGACTCGACGACTCCCGTTTTGATGGAATAGCGCCTCACTCTATTTCTCTTTGGCGCTGCCGCATTTTCTGACGGCGAACCGGAGTCGCCTTCGCCTGAAAATGCTCTAAACGTCGGCGCGGCCGTGCAGGCAGATCAGCGTTTGCTGCCCTGACGCGCACAGCGTGCGCTTTGCGCCATCGCCTGCCTGCCCCGCCCCATCCAGCGCGAACACCTCGAGCGCGCACACCGTCAATGTCCGGCCGGACTTGACGACCCGGCCGCGCGCCATCAGCCGGTCGCCCTGGGCGGGGGCGATCAGATTGATCTTGAATTCCACCGTGAGCACCGAACTGTCCGCCGGAAACAACGAAAAGCCGGCATAGCCGCCGGCGGTGTCGGCGAGCGCGCTGGTCACCCCCGCGTGGAAAAAGCCGTGCTGCTGCGTGAGGTCGCCGCGAAACGGAGCTTCGATCTCCACCAGTCCGGGCTCGACGCGGGTGATCGTCGCGCCAAGCAGCGCCATGCACCCCTGCCGCGAAAAACTGTCCCTGACGCGCGCGGCAAAGTCGGGATCGGCCGGGATGGGCGGTGCGTGCATGTCTCTGGCCCCTCAAAGAAGCGCCTGAGCATAGCATGCCGAGGGAAGCGAAAGCCGGCGCCGCCGGGGCGCATCCGGTCGCGGGCGGAAAGCCGACCACGACGCCTGCCCGCAGGCTTCTCGCGCTGACGCTACGGCGCGGGTCTGTCTTCGATCACCCAGCCTACCGTGCTGATCGGCACTTCCATGCGGAATTTCAGCCCCGAGGGGGCATACTCGATCTGGTACTGGCCGATGCGCCGCACCGTGTCCTCGATGATCTTCCGCCCATAGCCCGTGCGGGACGGCGGCGTTACCGTCATCTCGCCCGTCTCTTCCCAGGACAGCGCGAACAGGCCGGGACGATCGTCCTGACCGACGCTCCAGCGCACATCCACCCGGCCGGCCGGGACCGAGAGCGCGCCATACTTGACCGCATTGGTGGTCAACTCGTGCAGGACCAGGGCGAAGCTCTGCGCCGCCTCCTGGCGCACCATGACGTCAGTTCCGTCGAGACCGACCCGGTCGGCAAATGCCCCGGTCTCGGCTTCGAGGATCTGCCGCAGCGGAACGCCCCGCCATTCCTGCTCCGTCAAGATCGTATAGGCCCGCCCCAACGTATGCAGCCGCTCGATGAAGACTTCACGCGATTCGACGAGCGCGCGATCGGCGCTGAGACTGTTGAGAGCAACGGACTGCACGACGGTGAACAGGTTTTGGATGCGGTGATTGAGTTCGCCGATCAACAGCCGCTGCCGCTCTTCAGCAAGCTTGCGCTCGCTGATGTCGATCAGAATGGCGAGCACAAAGTTGCGCCCCTGCGCCCGGATCGGCTTGAGCCCGATCTCGACCGGAATTTCGCAGCCGTCCCGGCAACGGGCCACCAAGTCCCGACCGGCTCCCATATGCCGCTCGCGCGGGCTCCCGGCAAATAACCGGCGCATATCGACATGGCCGCTGCGCAATCGCTCGGGAACCAAGATTTCGACTGATTGGCCGAGCAGTGCGCCGTGGTCGTAACCGAGCATCCGCTCGATAAACGCGTTTGCGAAAACGATGCACGCCTCCGGATCGGTGACGAGCAGGCCGATCGGCAGGTGTTCGAGCAGTGAAAAAGGCGTGTCCGCCACGCCCGACGCGTCCTCCCCGCCCGCAAGCGGATCGCGGGCGGAATGCTCGATCGAAAAGCCATTCATTTCATTACGGTGCAAATGACGGATTCGACCGATAACTAGCAGAGAGGCGCCATATCGGGATTTGATCCAGAACAATATCCGGGCGGAGCTAACCTGCAAAATAAGGAACCTTCGCCGGAAAAGGAGAACCGCGCCAACCATCAAGGGAAATTCAAAAATCCGAAATTCCCGCGCAAGGCGCACGCAAGTCGCAGCCAAGTGGAAGTGGAATCATGAGCTACAGATATATTGTGGAAGAACTGTCCAACCACCAATTCTATGGGCCATTTGATAGCTACGGCGATGCCTATGCGTGGTCTTCGGGCAGATCCGGTTATGCCATCGTCAGCCTGATCGAAGTGCCGAGCACGGTTGATTTGCGCAATCGTCTGGATGCCGAAGTCGACGATCAGTTTGCGGTCATGAGCTAGCGGGCGCTGCGCCATCGCTCACCGCTGAACCGGCGCGCGGCTTGCGCGCGCGCGGATGTTTTGCCTCATTCGATCAGCTTGCGATCCGATCGCTCGCGCGGTTTTCCGCGCCTTCCGGCGTCGGGGGTGCATCACCCGACGTCGCAGCGTGGAATCCGATTCCGCCGGAATGAATTTCCCTATTGCCGTCCGGCTTTTTTCCCGCCCTTGATCCCACTCAATTACTTCGGGCTATAGCAGATTCCGGTCAGGCTGCAGCATAACCTGCATACCTGAAGTAATTTGAGCATTCCCTTGGACTGAAGGCTGGAATGATGGAACCGATTCTGTGGCAGAGGCCGCGAACGGAA
>JAEULX010000034.1 GCA_016793685.1 Bradyrhizobiaceae bacterium | reverse complement strand
TGCGGACCGATCTTCGAGACCGGCCGGCGCGCCGCCGCCGCGGCCGCGCGCGAGGTCGGCGGTCGCATCCTCGAAGTCGGCGTCGGCACCGGCTTGTCGTTTTCCGACTATGATCACACCACCGAGATCGTCGGCATCGATCTCTCGGAGCCGATGGTCGCCAAGGCGCAGGCGCGGCTCGCCACCGGCCAGTATCCGCACGTGAAGTCCGTCATGGTGATGGATGCGGAGAATCTCGCCTTCCCCGATGCGTCGTTCAACTGCGTCGTCGCGCAGTTCGTCATCACATTGGTCGCCGACGCCGAGCGCGTGCTCACCGAGTGCGCGCGGGTGGTGCGGCCGGGCGGCGAAATCATTCTCGTGAATCATCTTTATTCGGAGACCGGCGTCACCGCCGCGATCGAGCGTTGGTGCGCGCAGCCCGCGCGGGCGCTCGGGCTCCGGCCCGAGTTTCCGTTCGCCCGGCTTGCCGCCTGGGCGCGCAATCATGGCGGCGCCGAACTGATCGAGCGTCGTCCGGTCAAGCCGTTCGGCGTGTACACGCTGGTGCGCTTCCGCCGCCTGCGCGACCAGCGCTCCGCGGCCGCCTAGGCATCCGGCCTCACCGGCGCGCGCAGCCCTTGCGGAGCCTCGCCTCGCAGGTCTAGGCTCCGCGGCATGACCACATCCCGCATCGCCGGACGCGCGGCCGTGCTGCCGACCGCGGCCGACGTGGACAAGGCCGCCGAGCGGCTCGCCGGCATCGCCACCCGCACGCCGCTCGTGTCCTCCCGCGTGCTCGACGAATTGACCGGCGGCCAGGTGTTCCTCAAGGCCGAGATGCTGCAGCGGACCGGTTCGTTCAAGTTCCGCGGCGCCTACAACAAGCTCAGCACGATTCCGCAGGTGCGCCGGGCCGCCGGGGTCGTCGCGTTTTCGTCCGGCAATCACGCCCAGGGCGTTGCTGCGGCCGCTGCGCTTCTGCATATGCCGGCGGTGATCGTGATGCCGCGCGATGCGCCGGCGAGCAAGCTCGCGCGCACCGCCGCGCTCGGGGCGGAAATCGTGCTGTACGATCGCGCCCGCGAGGATCGCGAAGCGATCGCCCGGGAGATCGCCGCGCAGCGCCGCGCCGAAATCGTGCCGCCGTATGATGATCCGATGATCATCGCCGGGCAGGGAACGGCCGGCAGCGAGATCATCGAAGACCTGGCGGCGCTCGGGCTTGCGCCCGATGCCGTCATCGTCAACGCCTCGGGCGGCGGCCTGACCGCGGGCATCGCGCTTGCGGTGAAGGCGCACGAGCCGTCGGCGCAAATCTATACGGCGGAGCCGGTCGATTTCGACGATCACGCCCGCTCGTTCCGCAGCGGCCAGCGCGAGCGCAATGCGCAGACCACGGGATCGATTTGCGATGCGCTGATGTCACCCTCGCCGGGCGAACTGACCTTCGAGATCAACCGGACGCTGGTCGGGCAAGGCGTGACGGCGAGCGAAGCCGAGGTCGCCCGCGCGGTTGCTTTCGCGTTCCACGAGCTCAAGCTTGTCGTCGAGCCGGGCGGCGCGGTCGCGCTGGCCGCGCTGTTGTCCGGCAAGGTCGATGTGGAGGGAAAGGTCGCCGTCGCGGTTCTGTCCGGCGGCAATGTGGACGCGGACCTGTTTGCCCGGCTAGTGTCATAGGGCTTCCAGGGCCTCCAGATCGCGGCATCATCCTTCCCGTCGCCCTGTCGCGTGCGATCGCGCGGGACTCGACGATGACGGCGACACCAAGCGCATAAATCACCCATGGCGTTTCGCAGACCGAGCCCGCCCGACGATGGCTTTGCCTTGCGCATGGCCGTGCTCTATGGGGCGATCTTTACGTTCGTCGGAATTCAGCTGCCGTTCCTGCCGGTCTGGCTGCAGGCCAAGGGTCTCGATGTCCGCGAAATCGGTCTGGTGCTGGCGATGGCGGTGGTGGCGCGGCCCGTCATTCTGCCCGCGGCGATGCGGATCATCGATCGGCGCGGCTGGGCGAAAGGGCCCCTGGTCGCGGCCGCCTGGGCTGCCTGCATTACGTTCGTAGCGGTCGCGCTGAGCGACAGCTTCGCCGCCATCATCATCACCTTTGCGATCTCGGCGCTGCCGCAGGCCCTGATCCTGCCGCTGACCGACGCCTATGCGCTGCGCGGGCTTGCGGCACGCGAGCGGGCCTACGGGTCGGTGCGGCTGTGGGGATCGATCGCCTTCATCGCCGCCAATCTCGGCGGCGGATTTGTGCTCGAACGCGTCGGCGCAAGCCATCTGATCTGGGCGCTGGTCGTGGCGATTGCAGCGACCGCGCTGAGCGCCTCGGTGCAAACGCCGCTTGGCCCGGTCAGCCGCGACACCGACGCACCGGATCAGTGCGCGCCATCGCTGTGGCGCTCGCCGGGCTTCGTCGCCGTGGTCGCGGCGACCAGTCTCATTCAGGCGAGCCATGCGGTGCTGAACGGCTTTGCGAGCCTGCAATGGGAGGCGAAGGGTCTCACCGGCCCGGTCATCGGCGCGCTATGGGCGATCGGCGTGCTGGCCGAAATCGGGTTGTTCGCCGTTTCCGCACGAGTCATGGCCCGGCTGCGGCCGATCGACCTGATCGGGCTGGGCGCGGTCGGCGCAACCCTGCGCTGGACGGCGATGGCATTCGACCCCCCGGCGTTGCTGCTGCCGGCGCTGCAATGTCTGCACGGGCTGTCATTCGGCGCGACCCATCTCGGCGCCATGCATTTCCTCGCGGGGTTCGCGGCCGGGCGGCAGGGCGCGACCGCGCAGGGCGACTACTCCACCATTGTCGCGGCCGTGTTCGCGTTGGAGATGGGGTTATCCGGGGTGCTGGTCGAGCAATTCGGCGCTTACGCCTACCTCGCCATGGCGGCATCGGCGCTTGCCGGCGCGGTGATCGTCGCGGTCGCGCGGCGCGTGACGGCGCAAGACGGCATCGCCTAGAGCAAATCCCGATTTTGATGGAATCGCGCTTCGCTTTATTTCTCTATTTCTCTTTGTGTTGTCGCATTTTCGACGGCGAACCGGTTCCCACTTCGCCTGAAAATGCTTTAGCCGTTCCCTGCCGCGCGTCCGCCTCAGCCCCACAGCGCGGGGGAGGCGGGATGGACGATGCTGCCGTCGAAGCGCAGGCCGTCGGGGCGGTCGCGCGCGAGCAGCAGCGGGCCGTCGAGGTCGACGTAGCGCGCGCCCTGGGCCACCAGGAGCGCCGGTGCGATGGCGAGCGAGGTCGAGACCATGCAGCCGACCATGAGATCGAAGCCGAGGGAGCGGGCCGCTGCGGCGACGGCGAGCGCCTCGGTCAGTCCGCCGGTCTTGTCGAGCTTGATGTTGACCGCATCGTAGCGTCCGCGCAGGCCCGCGAGCGAGGCGCGATCGTGCACGCTCTCGTCGGCGCAGATCGGGACCGCATGCGGACAGGAGGCGAGCGCCGCATCGTCGCGGGCGGGAAGCGGCTGCTCGATCAGGCGGACGCCCGCCTCCGCGCAGGCGGCAAGATTGTCCATCAGATTAGCGGCGGTCCAGCCTTCGTTGGCGTCGACGATAAGCGCGCTGTCAGGGGCCGCCGTGCGCACGGCAGCAATGCGGGCAGGGTCGCCCGGGCCGCCCAGCTTCACCTTGAGAAGGGGGCGCGCCGCCGCGGCTGCCGCGGCGTCCGCCATGATTTCGGGGGCTGCAAGCGAAATCGTGTAGGCAGTGACCAGAGGATTCGGCTGCGGCAGGCCGGCCAATACGTGCGCGGGGGTGCCGCTGCGTTTTGCCGCGAGGTCCCAGAAAGCACAGTCGAGTGCATTGCGCGCGGCTCCCGCCGGCAGCGAAGCCGCGAGATCATTGCGGTCGAGCCCGTTCGCAACGGCCGGCGCGAGCCTCGCGATTGCCGCAATCACACCGTCAACCGTTTCTCCGTAGCGGGCATAGGGCACGCATTCGCCGCGCCCGACATGCTCGCCGTCGGCAAGCGTCGCCACGACGACCTCCGCCTCGGTCTTGGCGCCGCGGCTGATCGTGAACGAGCCGGCGATCGGCCAGCGTTCGGCGGTGACGGACAGGCGGATCGGCATCGGCAGGGCTGCGGTTGGACCGGGCGGGAATGGGCGGGATGACCTCGACAGGGCGTTGCGCCCGAGTCAAGTATCCGGCTGAGGCTTTCCACGCGGGCGCAAAGCCCGGCGGGGCAGGAAGGGAAGGGCGGTGGACGGCTCCCTGTTGGAAGTCAGCGTGAAAGACGGACGGCTCGCGCTCGCCGCCGGCGGCGCGTGGACCGCCGATCACGCCAACGACCTCGAGCAACTCGTCGAAGCGGCGATTCAGCGCTCGCCGCAGGCAACCTCGGTCAATATCGACATGGGCCGGGTGGAGCGGCTCGACACCTTCGGAGCCTGGCTGCTCGAACGGCTGGTGCGCGGATTTGCGGCGGCCGGACGCGAAACCAAGGTGGTCGACCTGCCCGAACACTACCGCGAGCTCGTCGCCGAGGCGGAGCACGTCAATCGCGCCGAAATATCTCCGGTCCGCGCCCCCCTGGTCCCGACCCTCGTGGCGGCGCTCCGGCGCGGCGGGCTCGCGCTGGGAGACGATTTCCTTCAGTTCGTCCAGATGCTGGGAGCAGTCTCCGTCGCCGGCGCGCGCTGCCTGATGCGCCCATGGACATTCCGGTTCACCTCGACGATCCATCATCTCGACCGCGTCGGCTTCCGCGCGGTGCCGATCATTTTTCTGATCACCCTGCTGCTTGGCGGCATTATCGCGCAGCAGGGGCTGTTCCATTTCCGCCGGTTCGGCATCGAAATCTACGTCATCGACATGGTCGGCATTCTGGTGCTGCGGGAGCTGGGCGTGGTCATGGTGGCGATGATGGTGGCGGGGCGCTCCGCCAGCTCCTACACCGCCGAGCTCGGCTCGATGAAGATGCGCGAGGAGATCGACGCCCTGCGCACCATGGGGTTCGACCCGCTGGAAATCCTGATTCTGCCGCGCATCGTCGCGCTGGTGCTGGCGCTGCCCGCGCTGGCCTTCATCGGGGCGATGACGGCGCTGCTCGGCGCGGCTCTGGTCTGCTGGCTTACGGCGGACATGAGCCCGGAAATCTTCCTCGCGCGGCTGCGCGACGCCATCACGGTCGATGATTTCATCGTCGGCATGATCAAAGCGCCGTTCATCGCGCTCATGATCGGAGTCGTGGCCAGCGTCGAGGGCCTGAACGTGGAGGGAAGCGCGGAATCGCTCGGGTTGCACACGACGGCGTCGGTGGTGAAATCGATCTTCCTCGTCGTGGTGATCGACGGGCTGTTCGCCGTGTTCTTCGCCGCGGTCGGGATGTGAGCATGGCGGGGCCCGGAAACGAAGCAATCATCAGCGTGCGCGACCTCGTCGTCGGCTTCGGCGAGACGCCCGTGCTCAACGGCGTTTCGCTCGATGTCATGCGGGGCGAGATCCTCGGCTTCGTCGGGGCGTCCGGGATGGGCAAATCGGTGCTGATGCGCACGATCATCGGCCTGCTGCCCCGCCGCGCCGGCCGGGTGGCCGTGTTCGGGGTGGACTTCGACGGGCTGAGCGAGGACGCGCGCCGCGCCCTCGAACGCCGCTGGGGCGTATTGTTTCAGCAGGGCGCGCTGTTCTCTTCGCTCACCGTACGCCAGAACGTGCAGTTTCCGATGCGGGAACACCTGCGCCTGTCGTACCGGCTGATGGACGAAATCGCGGCCGCAAAGCTCGAAATGGTCGGCCTGACGCCGGAGGTCGGCGACAAATATCCGGCCGAATTGTCGGGTGGAATGATCAAGCGCGTGGCGCTGGCGCGGGCGCTCGCGCTCGACCCGGAAATCGTGTTCCTGGACGAACCGACGTCCGGACTCGACCCCATCGGCGCCGGCGAATTCGATCTGTTGATCAAGACGTTACAACACACTTTGGGATTGACCGTTTTCATGGTAACCCACGACCTCGACAGCCTGCATGCGGTCTGCGACCGCATTGCCGTATTGGCGGACCGCAAGGTGATCACCGCCGGGCCGATGGCGGCCATGCTCGCGTCCGACCATCCCTGGGTGAAGGCGTATTTCCGCGGCAAACGTTCGCGCGCAAACGGCGCGGCCGGGACAGCCTGAGGCGAGGGACCGGGTCCATGGAAACGAGAGCGAATTACATCCTGGTCGGGCTGTTCGCGCTGGCGGTCATCGTCGGCAGTTTCGCCTTCGTCTACTGGTTCAATGCACCGAACGGGGGATCCGAGCGCAAGCGCTATGAGGTCGTGTTCGACGGCACGGTGTCCGGCCTGAAGCCGGGCGGCTGGGTGTTGTTCAACGGGCTTCGGGTGGGCGAGGTGTCGAGCCTGCAGATCGATCCCAAGGCTCCGCGTCAGGTGATCGCCGTCATCTATGTCGACAAGGACGTGGTGTTGCGCCAGGACACCGGCATCAGCCTGGAATTCCAGGGATTGACCGGCTTTGCCACCATCGCGCTGCGCGGCGGCTCGCCGACCTCGCCGCCGCTCGATCAGCCGGTCCTGCGCGCCGATCTCGGGTCGACCCAGGATTTGAGTTCGGCGGCCCGCAGCGTCTTGCGGCGGCTTGATACGGTGGTGACCGAGAACGAAACCTCGGTGCGCACCTCCCTCAAAAACCTGGAAATCTTCACCGGAACGCTCGCGAACAACGCCGACCGCATCGAGCGCATCATCGCCAACGCCGAGGGCGTGGTCGGCGGAGCGGA
>JAEULX010000212.1 GCA_016793685.1 Bradyrhizobiaceae bacterium | reverse complement strand
CGACTACAGCCGCCGCGGCTTCCTCGACGGCGTCGGCTTGCGCCTCCCGGCGATCTGCGTGCGGCCGGCTCCGCCGAACAAGGCCGCCTCGGCGTTTTTCTCCTCGATCATCCGCGAGCCGCTGGTGGGACGGGAGGCGATCCTGCCGGTCCCCGACAGCGTGCTGCACACCCATGCGAGTCCGCGCGCCGCGGTCGGCTTTCTCCTGCATGCCGCCGCATTGACCCCGGAACGGCTCGGCCCGCGCATCAACCTGATCATGCCGGGCGTGTGCTGCACGGTGGCCGAGCAGATCGAAGCGCTGCGGCGGGTCGCCGGCGACCGGGCGGTGGCGCTGATCCGGCATGACACCGATCCGCTGATCGCCCGCATCGTCGGCGGCTGGCCGCACCGGTTCGATCCGCAGCGCGCGCTTGCGCTGGGATTTGCCGCGGAATCCTCGTTCGACGAGATCATCCGCATCCATATCGAGGACGAGCTGGGGGGAAAGATCGCGGCGTGAGCGAGGCGCTTCCCGCCGTGTAGTCTTCAGCGATAGGAGTGAGCAAGCCGCCATGCGCTTTCCGGCTCCGCTGGTGCGCGCGACGCTGATCCGGCGCTACAAGCGCTTCCTCGCCGATGTGGCGCTGGCGGATGGCTCGGTCGAGACCGTGCACGTGGCCAACCCCGGCGCGATGCCCGGCCTCGCTGCGCCCGGCGTCGCCGTCTGGCTGTCGCGGTCGGTGAGCCCCGCGCGCAAGCTTCCGCTGTCCTGGGAACTGGCCGAGGTCGACCTTGGCGCCGGCCCCGAGCCGGTTGTCGTCAACACGGCGCATGCGAACACCGTCGCCGCCGAGGCCTTGGCCGGCGGCGCGATCCCCGAGCTTGCCGGTTACGCAAGCCTGCGGCGGGAAGTGAAATACGGAACGAAATCCCGGATCGACTTTCTCCTCGAAGGCCCCGGACGGCCGCCCTGCTATGTCGAGGTCAAGGCGGTGACCTTGATGCGGCATCCGCGCCTCGCCGAGTTTCCCGACGCGGTGACGGCGCGGGGCGCCCGGCATCTCGACGAACTCGGCGCGATGGTTGCAGCCGGCCATCGCGCCGTGATGCTGTTTCTCATCCAGATTTCCTCCGCCGAGACGCTCACGCTCGCGCGCGACATCGACCCGCAATACGGGCGGGCGTTCGACCGGGCGCTCGCGGCCGGCGTCGAAGCGATCGCCTATCGTTGCGACGTTTCGTGCGAGGGCATCGCCGTTGCGGATCACGTTCCCATGGTGGGGCATGGCTCCCCATGAGGTCGTGATTGATTTGAGGGCGTAATTGCCTACATTCGACGGGACAGCACGAGGCGCTTACCTTCATGACCTACATCGATGCGGCGGTCGCGCCGCTGCGCAAGACCGGACAAATCAAAATTTACGACGCAGAGGCCTTCGCCGCGATGCGGCGCGCCGGCCAGCTGGTCGCCCAATGCCTGGATATGCTGGTGCCCGAAGTCAAACCGGGAATGCCGACCAACCGGATCGACCGGCTCGTGTTCGAGTTCGCGATGGACCACGGCGCGTTTCCCGCGACGCTGATGTATCGCGGCTACACCAAGTCGACCTGCACCTCGGTCAATCACGTCGTCTGTCACGGCATCCCCAACGACAAGCCGCTGAAGGAAGGCGACATCGTCAATATCGACGTGACCCTCATCGTCGACGGCTGGCATGGCGATTCGAGCCGCATGTACCCCGTCGGCCTGATTCCGCGCCGGGCGGAGCGGCTGATCGACGTGACCTTCGAGGCGATGATGCGCGGGATCGCCACGGTGCGCCCCGGCAGCACCGCGGGCGACATCGGCGCGGCGATCGAAAACTTCGTCGAACAGCACAATATGAGCGTGGTGCGCGACTTTTGCGGGCACGGCGTCGGCCGGCTGTTCCATGACGAGCCGAACATCGTGCATGTGGGGCGGCCGGGCGAAGGCATCGTGCTCAAGCCCGGCATGCTGTTCACCGTCGAGCCGATGATCAATCTCGGCCGGCCGCATGTGAAGGTGCTGTCCGACGGCTGGACCGCGGTCACGCGCGACCGCTCGCTGTCGGCGCAGTTCGAACATACGGTCGGCGTGACGCCCACCGGGGTGGAAATATTCACCCTGTCCCCCAATGGTCTCGATAAGCCGCCCTACGGCTCCGTTTGACATCCCGCGCTTGGCGATTGCCAACGCTACGGCGATTTTGCCATGCTGGCGTCGGCGAGCGCGACAGCCTCGCAGCGGTACGGGCACCATGGCGCGCGGTCCGAGTTGGAACGACAAGCGGAGCGGCGCCGGCTTGTCCGACGCGGCCCCGCACTATCATGGCCATCGCGAGCGGCTGCGCGCACGCTTCCGCGAAGCCGGCAGCGACGCCGTAACCGATTACGAACTCTTGGAATTGCTGCTGTTCCGCGCGCTGCCGCGGCGCGACGTGAAGCCGCTGGCCAAGACGCTGATCGCCAAGTTCGGCTCCTTTGCCGAGACGATCGCGGCGCCGCCGCAACGGCTTGCCGAGGTGCCCGGGCTGGGCGAAGCGGCGATCACCGAGATCAAGATCGTGCAGGCCGCCGCCAACCGGCTCGCCCGCGGCGAGGTGAAACGGCGGCCGGTCCTGTCTTCCTGGTCGACCGTGCTCGATTATTGCCGCACCGCGATGGCGTTCGCCGACAAGGAGCAGTTCCGCATCCTGTTCCTCGACAAGCGCAACCAGCTCATCGCCGACGAACTGCAGCAGGTCGGCACCGTCGACCACACGCCGGTCTATCCGCGCGAGGTCGTCAAGCGCGCCCTCGAACTCAGCGCGACCGCGATCATCCTCGTCCGCAACCATCCCACTCGACCTTGCTCGATCACGTTCGATCACGCTCATAACCATTGAATCACCTAACTTTTTTGGCTTGTCGTAGACTCGGATGCCATGGCATATTGGGGTCGGTACAAAGGGGGATCAGTCGCCCTTTTGACCCCAGTTGCCGATCCCTACTACCCGTCTGGCGACCCCACCCGAGAGCCCACGGGAGAGCCCAGTGCCGAGCCTTACCGATGGAGAAATACGCCGCGCTCTGAAGCAGGTGGAGCAGACGGGAAAGCAGCTGAGCCTCGTCGATGGAGAGGGGCACGGCACCGGTCGCCTCGTCCTGGTCATGAAGCCCATGCCCACCCGCGTGACCGCCGACTGGATGGCGCAACAATGGCGAGACCAGAAACGCCTCAAGAAGAAGCTCGGCTCCTATCCGTCGATCTCGCTTGCCCAAGCGCGTGAGATATTCCAGCGCGACTTCGCTGACATGATTCAGAAGGGTCGCAGCATAAAGATCGCTGGCGACACACGGCCCGGGACCGTGGCCGATCTGTTCGAGGCTTACGTAAAGAACCTCAAGGACGCAGAGAAGCCGTCCTGGAATGAGACAGAGAAGGGGCTCAACAAGATCGCCGACGCCTTGGGCCGCAACCGGCCCGCTCGAGAGATCGAGCCCGACGAAATCGTAGCGGTGATCCGGCCGATCTACGAGCGCGGCAAGAAGGCGATGGCCGACCACGTGCGAAGCTACGTCCACGCTGCCTATAGCTGGGGCCTGAAGTCAGAGCACGATTATCGCTGCGCTTCCCAGCGCCGCTTCCGGCTCGTGTACAACCCCGCCACCGGAATCCCCACGGAACCGAAGAAGGTCGGCACACGCTGGCTCGACGAAGACGAGTTCGTTCGGCTCTACCGCTGGCTCGAATCTCCGGACGCGCCCGTCCATCCGCCCTATACGAGAGCCGTGCGCATACTCATGCTCACCGGTCAGCGTGTCGAAGAAATAGCTCGCCTACACGTCGACAACTGGGATGCCGCAGAGAAGATCATCGACTGGTCAAAGACAAAGAACGGAGCGCCGCACGCCATTCCTGTGCCGCCAATCGCGGCAGAGCTGATCGCGTCGATCAAGCCGAACGAACACGGATGGTTTTTTCCTTCGGCGACGGATCCGAAACGGCCTGTCAGCCATGGCACGCTGTACAGCTTCATATGGCGGCAAAGAGACCGCGGTGTCATTCCAGTGGTCACCAATCGTGACCTCCGGCGGACGTGGAAGACACTGGCTGGTCAAGCTGGCGTGCCGAAGGAAATCCGAGACCGTATCCAGAACCACGCGCTGCAGGATGTTAGCTCGAAGAGTTATGACCGGTGGAACTACATGCGGGAGAAGCGGGCCGGTATGGCGAAGTGGGACAAATTCGTTCGCGCAATGCTCTCGAGGAAACGACCCCTAAAGCTGATCGCTTAACCTCAACGAGGTGCGGTGGGGAGTCTGCCAACCGCATATGACGCACGTCATTCGCGCTCAATTGCGGCGCAGCTGCGCAGCCAAGTGGACGATTTCAAACGGGGTCTGGCCGCCGCCTGAGACCCCGGACGACGTGTAGACCAGCGAACGGCTCCCACTCGATTCTCTCAATGCATCGTAACGCACTGATTTATCAACGCAAATTTTTTCTGCCGATGCTCGGAATCCGAACAACGACCCGTCAAAATTTTTTGCTTATGATTCCAAAGGAGAATCCGCGCGACCCGAATTTGGCGACGTTTCAGCGACTATCGACCACGATCGGTCGATTTTTCGCTCCATCCACCACATAGCCCGTTTTGCGGTCAGCAGAAAAAACACCGTCAGCGTCTATAGCACGAGAAGTTCGCGCTCGCCACGTATCCGGGTCA
>JAEULX010000179.1 GCA_016793685.1 Bradyrhizobiaceae bacterium | reverse complement strand
TTCGTCGAGCCGCCAGTTCGTCACCGCGGCCAAGGCGGCAAGCATGTCCGCGTCGGCGCGCGCCTGATCGGGCGGACACGCGCGCTCGGTCTTCGGTCCGACCACCACCGTAATCGTATCGGCGACGACGACGAGCCGCGTCTTCACATTCGTGCACCACAGATCAAGCTCGGCGACGCCATTATCGTCGATATCAAGGGTCGGCTGGCGTTGCGTGCCCGGCATCGGCGCGACCTCCGCGGTCAATTCGCGACCGAAGGGAAAGGCGGTCTCGCCGTAGGCAGCGGCGAGCGGAACAACGGACGCAAGAGCTGCTGCCAATCCGGCCGACACGAACAAGCCGATCGAACGCCGGCGCATTTGCGTAAAAGGATAAGCAGTGATTTGGCGCTTCATCAGGCCCTCTGAAGACGATCGTCGGTCGCGCCTTGTTCTTGCCGGGAGGACATGCTTTTGGTCAAGCGTCCGGCGGCTGCGTCGCCTGCGCGCACAGCGCTCCGGACCAGCGCTATCGCGTTCGCTCGCCTGATATTTCCCGTGAGGCCATTCATGCGTCTACCTGCCTTTGCGGTTGTTGCGCTCTTTGCGTCGACGGCGCCTTTTTCGCCGGTCTGGTCGCAGGCGAACAAGGGCGTCAGTCCCTCGCCGCTTGCGGATGATCATGCCCGCTACACCATCATCGAGGGCGGACTGCTGACCGACCTGCCGAGCGAAGCGATCTGGCGCGAAACGCGGCAAGGTGGAAAAACCGTCTCCGCAACGCTCGACCTCTGCTATTCGGCCTCGCCGCTCTCCAATCGTAAGCAGCGGTTCGTGGTCACCTTGCGGCCGGAAGGCGGCAAGCTCGTGGGGACGGGACAGAGCGAACCCGACCGCACCCCGATCTCCGTGAGCCTCGTGCGCAAGCAGGACGGGACGAATTTTTCCCTCGAGGGGACGATCACCCGCGGCTCCAAGGTCGACGAAGTGGCCGCGAACGATCTGAGCGACGTGAGCGAGATCGAATTCCGCGACCAGATGGTGCGCGAAGAGGAAATCGTCGATGCGCCGGAAGATTTCACCGAGACGACGCCGAGTTCGCTCGGCGTCCGCATCGCCTCCGACCGGCTGCCCGAGCTGGTGAAGGCATTGCGCGGGCTCAGCGTCCGCGTCGACTATGCGAGCCTGGTGCCGAGTTGCGCCGACCTGCGCGCCGGCAATCAACTCGTGCGGCTGGAAGTCGATCCGGACCGCGCCCCCGCCTTGCTCGCGCAACTCAAGGCCATGCCGGGCGTGAGCGCCGTCGGCTGGACGCCGGGCGGCTACGGCATCGAACGCGCCCTGCGCATTGCCGCAGGCCCGTGGCGCGAGGGAAAAACCATCAAGATGGATAAACTGGCGGGGCGCATCTCCGCCGTGCTCGCAGCCGCGCTCGGCGGCGCCGCCTCCCCGCCCCAGGCCGACAAGACGACGGGCGAACTCACGCTCAAGTTCAAGCGCCCGGACGCTGCGGCGCGCGGCCTCGACCTCACCGAACTGATCGAACTGCCGATCCTGATCGGCCCGGACAAGCCGAACGGGAGCGACAATCTCGTGATCTGGGTCGGCGATCCGCAGGTCCAAACGGTCGACGAGGGCAGCGGCGCGCGCCTCGACATCAGCGGCGGCGATCACACGAGCGACGAGGAAGGCGCCGCGATCGATATCGAGAGCATTCTTGCGGCGCTCGTCAAAGAATTGAACGGCCAGCGCTTCGATCCCGAGCAGGCGACCTGGAAATAGGCTGGATCCGGCCGCGCTCGATCAACGGGCAGCCGTCGCTACGGGCCGACCAGGCCGAGCGCGCCCGATAGCATCATCGTGAAGGACAGGGCGATCGCCGAGCAGAAGGCGACACCGACATAGGGCTCCCACGGCGTTCCGACCAGGCGATGGGTCACGCCGTTGCGCGGAAGGCAGGCCCAAAAAACGACCGCCGTCACCACGAACACCAGGGCGCCGCTGATCAGCAAGAGCATGCGTTCCTCCGCATCGGCCGACGAACCTCACCGATAAACCCGCTCCGGCAGCCACAGGCCGATCTGCGGAAAGGTGTAAAGCATGACCATCGCCACGATAACGAGGATCAGGAACGGCAGAACGCCGCGGAAAATGTCGTTGATGCTGACCCAGCTCGGCGCCACGCCCTTGAGGTAGAACGGCGCCATCGCCACCGGGGGAGAAAGGAACGAGGTCTGGATGTTGAGCGCGACCAGAAGCCCGAAAAACAGCGGATCGACATCGAAGGTCTTCAGGAGCGGCAGGAAAATCGGCATGAAGATGATGATGATCTCGGTCCACTCCAACGGCCAGCCGAGCACGAAAATGATGATTTGAGCGAGAATCATGAAGCCGGTCGGCGAGAGATCGAGCGCGGTGACGAATTTCTCGATCGGTCCGTGACCGCCGAGATAGGCGAACACGGCGGAAAACGTGAATGAGCCGATGAACAGCCAGCAGACCATGGCGGTGGTGCGGGCGGTGAGAAACACCGACTCTTTCAGCTTCTGCAGCGTCAGCGCGCGATAGGCGACGGCAAGCAGCAGCGCGCCGAGCGACCCCATGGCGGCCGCCTCGGACGGGGTGGCAAGGCCGAACAGAATCGAGCCCAGCGCGGCGGCGATGAGCGCCGCCAGCGGAAGAAACGATGTCAGCAGCGAATAGACGATCTGCCCCATGGGCACATTGTGCTCCTCCGGCGGCAGTCGCGGCGCGAGCCTCGGATTGAGCATGCTCACGATCACGACATAGAGCACGTAGAGGCTCGCCAGCATGATCCCGGGAAAGAAAGCGCCGGCGTAGAGCTTGACCACGGACACGCCGGCGGTCGCGCCGTAAAGGATCAGCATCACGCTCGGCGGAATGAGAATGCCGAGACACCCTCCCGCACACACCACGCCGGCGGAGATCTTCACGTCGTAGCCGGAGCGCAGCATCGCGGGAAACGCCAGCAGGCCCATCAGCGTCACCACCGCGCCGATGATGCCGCTCGCCGTCGCGAATATCGCGCAGGTCACCAGCGTCGCGATCGCGAGCGCGCCCGGCACGTGACCGGCCGCGAGCTGCAGCGAGCGGAACAGGCGGTCGATGATGTTGGCGCGTTCGATGACGTAACCCATGAACACGAACAACGGGATCGAAATGAGCACGTCGTTCGTCATCACCGAATAGGTGCGCTGGACGACAAGCGGGAAGATCAAGTCGCCCATGGCGAAATAGCCGAAGAAAATGCCGAGCGCCATCAGCGTAAAGGCGATCGGAAAGCCCAGCATGATCAGGACGACGAACAGACCGAGCATCAACACGCCCAGTTCGGGATTGCCGATGCCCAGCATCAGATATCCCCCCTGCTCAAGCCGGTTTGCTCGATCTCGGCGAGCCGGGCTTTCTCAGCCTCCTCCAGCATGATTTTTTCGGTCTCCTCCACATCGTGCAGCCGCTTCGGCCATTCGCCGGTGCGGATGCAGATGATGCAGCGGATGACTTCGACGAGGCCCTGCAGCACCATCAGGCAGCCGACGATCGGGATCAGCCACTTGAACGGCCAGACGATCGGCCCGTCGGGGCTGGCCGCGGAGTGCTCGTTCATCATGTAGGAGAGCTTGGCGAAGCTGTAGCCGGAATAAATGAAGGCGAGCATGCCGGGAAAGAAGAACAGGACGTAGAGGATCAGGTCCGATGTCGCCTGCGTGCGCGGCCGCCAGGCGCGATAAAGAAAGTCGCCGCGCACATGGCCGTTGCGCGACAGCGTGTAGGCGCCCGCCATCATGAACAGCGTGCCGTAGAGCATGTAGGAGGCGTCGAACGCCCAGTCGGTCGGCGCGCCGAACATGTAGCGCGCAAACACCTCGTAGCTCGTCGTGAACGTCAGGAGCAGGATGCACCAGGCGAATGTCTTACCGACCCAGGTGCTGATCCCGTCAACAAATAAAAGAATGCGATTCATGGCGCGGTCCCGGCTCGCGGACGCATGTCGCGAATCCGCGCGAACGGAGTCCGCGCGGATTCACGGCAACGGTGGGCCTGATCAGCCGAAGAAATGCTTGTAGGCCGACTGAAGCGCCGTGCTGTCGAGATTGTTCACCTGCAGATAGGCGCCGGTGCGTTTGACCCAGGCCTTCTGCGAATCGACGACCTTCTTGAAGAACGGCTCCTTCGATTGCGCCTCCAGCACTTTGTCCCACGCCTGGAGCTGCGCGTCGAGCACCGCGGACGGTGTCTTGATCACCTGCACGCCGCGCCCCTTGATCGCGTCGAGGTCCTTCGAGTAGCGGTCATAGGCCATGCCGGTTTGATCGGTCGAAGCGGCGAACGCGGCAAAGCGGAGTATCGCCTTCAGCTCTTCGGGCAGGGCGTCGAACTTCGCCTTGTTGAAGATCACCTCGAACGACTCCGACTGCTGGTGATGGCTGCCGCACATGTAGACCTTCGACACGTCCGGAAAGCCGAGCAGAATGTCGGACGACGGATTGTTGAACTCGGCGGCGTCGAGCAGGCCGCGGTCCATCGCCGGCACGATCTCGCCGCCCGGCAGGATCGTCACCGCCGCTCCCATCTCCTTGAACAGATCGGCGGAAAGGCCGACGGTCCGGTATTTGATGTTTTTGAGATCGTCGGGCGAGGCCACCGGCTTTTTGAACCACCCGAGCGGTTGCGTCGGCATCGGAAAATAGACAAAGCCGACGAGGTTGAGCTTGAGGACATTGTTGACCAGTTCCTTGTAGAGCGCCTCGCCGCCGCCCCAATAGAACCAGCCGAGGAATCCGGTCGCGTCCCATCCCAGCGAGGGCGGCGTGCCGAACAGCGAAAACGCCTTATGCTTGCCGTACCAATAGGCGCATACGCCGTGGCCCGCTTCGAGAATGCCGGAGTGAACCGCATCCTGCAGCTGGAAGGCGGGCACGACGGCGCCGGCCGCGAGCACTTCGAGCTTCAGCCGGCCCCCCGTCATCTGGTTGACCTTGTTGGCGTAGTCG
>JAEULX010000176.1 GCA_016793685.1 Bradyrhizobiaceae bacterium | reverse complement strand
GAGCGTGCTGCCGGTGCTCACCTCGCTGCGGTTCTACGACGCGGCGAAATACATTCTCGAGACCGAGCAGGCGATGGTCAGCGTCGTGACGGTGCTGAGCAAGCTCTGGTACGACAAGCTGCCGAAGGAATTCCAGGCCGTGCTCGACGATGCCGGGCAGAAGGCGAGCGTCGAAGTGTTTCCCTGGGCCGTCGAGTTCATCGCCAAGCAGCGCGGAACTTGGGAGGCGAACGGCGGGCAGGTGACGCAGCTGAGCGCAGCCGAGCGCGAGAGCTTGAATGCGCTGCTGCGACCGATCGGGGCCGCGGTGACCGGGAAGAACCCGCAAGAGGCGGCGCTCTACGAACTGCTGAAGAAGACCGCGGAAAAAACCGCGTAGAGCGGCGCGTATGTCGCGCGACCAGTCCACGCGATCCGTCCTGCAAGGCGGCAAGATCGGCCGGATCGGCGATGCCGTCAGCCGGATATGCCTGACCATTGCCGCGGTGGCTCTGCTTGGGATCGTCGTGATCAACGGCGCCAATGTCATCGGCCGGTACGTCTTCGGCTCGCCCTTCAGCTGGGCCGAGGAGTTGATGCTGTTCCTGATGGTGCTTGTTGTGTTCGCCGGCGCTCCCGCCGTGGCGTGGCGCAACATGCATATCCGCATCGACGCCATCATTGATCGCGCGAGTCCCATCGTGCGGCGGGCGATCGTCGCGATCGCGAGCCTGATCTCGGTCGTCATTCTCCTGATCGTCGCCTTTGCGGGATCGTACATCGTGACGATGCTGTACGCCTTCGATCAGCGCAGCGATGCGCTTCATCTGCCGGTTTGGATACCGCAAAGCTTTCTCACCGGCGGCCTGGCGCTGACGGCGATCCTGATCGTCGCCGCCGAGATCACGTCGCGTTCGCGGTGAGCGGTCGGAGGGCGCGGAGACGACATGAGCGTCCTGGTTCTGGTCCTCCTCCCCATCGTTCTGCTGATCATCGGCGTCCCGATCTTCGTCGCCCTGATGGCGATCGCGATCGTCGGCGTATGGATCGTCGACAGCCCGCTGCATGCCGTGCACACTTCCATGTTCGGCAGCCTCGACAGCTTTCCGCTGTTGGCGGTGCCGCTGTTCATTTTCGCCGGCGACATCATGGCGCGCGGCGGCATGGCGCGGCGTCTCATCGAATTCATGCTGTCCCTCGTCGGCGGCATCCGCGGGTCGCTTGGGCTCGCGACCATCGCCTCCTGCGAGGCGTTCGGCGTCATGTCGGGCTCGAGCGTCGCCTGCGTCGCGGCGATCGGAAAGCTCACGGTCCCGGCGCTGCGCAAGAACGGCTATGGCGAGACGTTTTCCGTCAGCCTGGTGACGGCGTCGGGCGTGATCGACGTGATCATTCCGCCTTCGATTCCGATGATCATTTACGCGATCGCCGCCCAGCAGTCCGTCGCGGACCTCTTTCTCGCCGGCTTCCTGCCGGGAATCCTGGTCGGCGTCGTGCTCTCGGCTTATGTGTACGTCTACGCACGACAGCACAAAGTCCCGGTCGGCGCCCCGCCGCGGTGGGACAATATCCGGCATGCGGCGAAAGAGGCGTTCTGGGCCGTGCTCGCGCCGGTCGTCATCCTCGGCGGCATCTATGGCGGCGTCTTCACGCCGACGGAAGCCGCCGGCGCCGCCTGCATCTACGCGATCATTATTTCGATGTTCGTTTACCGCGAGATGTCGCTTGCCAATCTTTGGCAGATCACGCTCGACTCGGCGGCGTTGATTGCGCAAATCCTGGTCATCGTCTCCGCGGCGGGGGCGTTCGCCTGGTTGATCACGACGAGCGGGCTGCCGACCAAACTGATCATGTTCGTCGACGGGCTCGGGCTTCAGTACTGGATGCTGCTGGTGGTGATCAATGTGCTGCTGCTGTTCGTCGGCAGTGCGCTCGAACCGCCGGCGGCGATCCTGATCCTGACCCCCTTGCTCACGCCGATCGCCTACAAGGCCGGGATCGATCCGATCCACTTCGGGATCATCGTCACCATCAATCTCGCGATCGGCATGTTCATGCCGCCGTTCGGGCTGAACTTGTTTGCGTCGAACGCGCTGTTCGGCACGGCGTTGCCCAAGCTCTATCGCGGCGTGCTGCCGTTTCTGCTGCTCTATATCTTCGTGCTGGCGCTGGTGACCTATATTCCGGCGATTTCGCTTGCGCCGCTGCGGCTGTTCAAGTGACGCGATGCGCCGCGGCGCAAGGAATGTCGCGCGAACAGGATCCGCGCGCCGGAGAATCCCCCGACAGGCCGAGTCGCGATCCTTGTCCGCGGTGCGGCATCCCGCCGACCGCTTTGTCGGTCAGGACTTATCCAGTCGCAACTTCGCCCGGAGCGGAATATCGAATTCGGGCAGGCCGCACTCCTTCCAGACGTTCAGCGCCTTCGCCATCATCTCCTTTGGCGGCAGCGAAAACGGCCCGGAATCGATCTTCTGCGTCGCATCGAGAATGAGCTTGGAGCCCTGCCACAGATTTCCGCGTGCGTCCCGCACCGAGGGGTCGATGTGGAGCGGCACATAGACATCGTCGATGATGACGGTGTCGCGCTGCGGACTGAACCGCGAGTTCAGCGCCCAGTCGACATGGGACTGGTCGCGAATGTCGACGTCGACATCGACGACGGTGATGCGCTTGAGCAGCGTCGTGTCGGCGATCGCGCGGCCGACCCGCTTGCCGTGGCCGGGAAATTGCGGCGTCATCGCCACGATGCCGTGAGCCAGGAGCCCGCCGAAGGTCAGGTCGATCCACACGTCCTGGACGGACTGCTCGCCGATGTGGTCGCGCAGCATCTGCAGGATCACGCCGGCGTTCATCAGGCTCTGGATCGTCGTGCTCTCCGACGGCGGCATCTGACTGGTGTAGCCGTAGAAGATCGGGTCGCGGCGGTGGGTGATCGCGGTCACCCGCGCGATGGGGCGTTTCTCGACCTGCCCCATATAGCCGGCGAATTCGCCGAACGGGCCTTCATCGTGCTTCTCGTCGGGGGCGATCTCGGCCTCGACGATGATCTCGGCGTTGGCGGGCACTGCGAGGTCGATCGACTTGCAGCGCACCAGATCGATCGGCTCGCCCTTCAGGCCGCCCGCGAGTTCGATCTCGTCGCGGCCGTAGGGGAGGTTGGCGACGGTGGCCAGGTGGACCACGGGCTCGGTGGCGATCACCCAGGCGATGGGAGCTTTCTTTCCCTTCTCGATCCACGTCTGCACATTGCGCGTGCCCTGCCGGTTGGGCGACAGATTGACGACCACGGCGCGATTGTCGAGCACCATGGTGCGATAGACGCCCATGTTGGGAATGCCGGTGTCGTGATCGCGCGTAACGACGATCGTGGTCAGATAGGGAGCCTTGTCCTTGCCCGGCGTCCACGTCACGATCGGCAGCGTGTCGAGCGTGGCGGTGTCGCCCGCGAGGACGATGTCCTGGCAGACGCCGCGATCGACGATGCGCGGCTTGATCGGGTTGCGCACCGCGCCGACGACGGTCCGGTTTATCTCTCCCACCTCGCACTGCAGCGCGACGGCGACGCTCGCGGGGCAGGCGCCGAGGGCGCCGGTGACGACGGGAATCGTCGTGCCTTTGACGTTCTGAAAATACAGGCCGAACCGCCGATCAATCGGCAGCGCCTGGTACATCCACTTGGCGAGGCAGGCGACTTCCCAGTTGTGATCCACTTCGCGGCTGACGCGCCTGAGCAGATTCTGCTGCTCGAGCGCCGCCAGATAATCGCGCATGTCTCGGAACGGCATGTCTTGTCTCCCCGTCGCGTCCGCGCGCTTATCCGCCGATCGTCGATTTGGTCGCCTGTCGCGTGGTGAGGGAAATGCCGATGTAGAACATCATGATCGATATCGCGGCTTCGCGGGCCTCTTGCGGCAGCTGCTGGGTGAAGAAATCGACGTGGACATGCACCTGCTCATCGATGCGATGCAGGAGCTCTTTCCCTTGCTGCGTCACCACCACGTCAGTGACGCGTTGATCCCGATCGCTCGCCAGGCGCACCAGAAGCTGCCGCTCCTCGAGCGATTTCAATATGCTCGAGGCGAAGGCCGGGGCGATGTCGAGGCGTTCCGCAACCTCCTTCACCCGCAGTTTCATCTCCGGACTGCCGTAGATCTGGATGAGCGCCTGGTGTTCGAGCGGGTCAAGGCCGGCGGCCTTGGCCCGTTCCTCGATCAGCCGGAACACCTTGCGCAGCACATAGCGCGTTTGCGCGACGGATTGGAAATAGAGGCGCCTATCCTGAACGGTCCGTGCTCTGATTGCGTCTTTTCGCTTCTTTTCGAGCCGGCCGGCGTCGATGACGATCGTCATGACAAGTCCTGCATGCTGCCGTATCCTGGCGGAGTCGTCCCAAGACGACCAACGCGCAACTATTAGAGTTGCAAACTAATATTGTCAAATAAGTATGGTAACATACATTTATGGGGCCGCCCAGGACGTTCGACGCCGGGGAGGCGGCCGGACAGCGCCGCGTTTTCACGCCCGCTTTGCGCGCTTGGACCTTCATCCGGGAAATCCCGGATGAAACCTATGGGGCGGCATGCGATGGTGCCGAAAACAAGGGCACTTACTTCTATGAACGGAAAGCTGCTCGCTTGGATCGTCTGCTTTGC
>JAEULX010000157.1 GCA_016793685.1 Bradyrhizobiaceae bacterium | reverse complement strand
GCACGGTGGCGACGAGCTCGCTTTCCGGCACGGTCACCTGACCGGGTCGCGCTTCCTTGTAGGCCTCATGGCCGGAAATGTCGGCGGCAAGGGCTGCGCCGACGACCATGTCCTTGACCTGCACCTCGCCTTTCGCGCGCTCGTCGCCGCCCTGGATGACGACGCATGGCGCGTTCCTGCGATCGGCATATTTCATCTGCGGCTTCATGCCGGAACCGCCGAGATACATTTCGGCGCGGATGCCAGCGCGGCGCAGGTCCGACACCATCTTCTGGTAGCGGCCGAGGCTGTCGATATCGCGGTCCATGACCAGCACAACCACCGGACCGACCTGGTCCGACGTATCGAGCTTGCCGAGGTTCTTCAGCGCCGTCAGCAGGCGCGAGACGCCGATTGAAAAGCCCGTCGCCGGCACCGGCTCGCCGCGGAAGCGCGAGACCAGCCCGTCATAGCGTCCGCCGCCGCCGACCGAGCCGAAGCGCACGGGGTTTCCCTTTTCGTCCTCGATCGGAAACGTCAGTTCAACTTCGAAGACAGGACCGGTGTAATACTCGAGGCCGCGGACGACGGAGGGGTCGATGCGGATTCGATCGCGCTCGTATCCTGCACTATTCGCCAACTGAGCAATTTGCTGGAGTTCTTTAACGCCATCATTTGAATTCTGGTTACTTCCGAAATGTACCATCATTCCATCGATACCCCCCTTATTGCTTTCCATAAAATAGCTTGAAGGACCTTCGGACGAAGAAAAGACACGGATATCCCCGTGCTTTACCCTTTCATCGGGAGCAAGATTCGTTACATCCTCAAGTTCAATAAATTTGCCGCTTTGAAGCATTGCGAAAACTAATATCTTATCTATCTGTTTTTTCTCGAGTCCCGCACCTTTCGTAAAATCTCCACTCTCGTCCTTACGCCCTTCGCCAAGCAGCTCGCACACACCTTCGATCCCCAGGCGGTCCAGCTTATCGATGGCCCTTAGCACCGTGAGTCTGCGTCCTGCGTTTTCGTCCCCGCCAAGGCCGATCGACTCCAGCACGCCATCGAGCACTTTGCGGTTGTTCACCTTCACCACATAGCTGCCGCGTGGGATGCCGAGCGCTTCCATCGTGTCGGCGGCCATCATGCACATTTCGGCGTCGGCGGCGGGCGAGGCGCTCCCCACGGTATCGGCGTCGAACTGCATGAACTGGCGGAAGCGGCCCGGCCCCGGCTTCTCGTTGCGGAACACCCAGCCGTGGCGATACGAACGATAGGGCAGGGCGAGGTTCTGGAAATTCTCCGCGACGTAGCGCGCGAGCGGCGCGGTCAGGTCGGAGCGCAGCGACAGCCACTGCTCGTCGTCGTCCTGGAAGGAAAACACGCCCTCGTTGGGCCGGTCCTGGTCGGGCAGAAACTTGCCGAGCGCGTCGGTGTATTCGAAGGCAGGCGTCTCGACCGGCTCGAAGCCGTAGCGCTCGTACACCTCGCGGATTTTCTCGATCATGCGCCGCGTCGCGTCGATCTCCGCCGGCCCGCGGTCGGAGAGGCCGCGCGGCAGCCGCGCCTTCAGCTTGCTCTTCTTCTTGTCACCGCTCATGCAAACTCTCGGGTGTTCCTTTTTCCACCTCTCCCCGGCGGGGAGAGGTCGACCGAACGAAGCGAGGTCGGGTGAGGGGGCTTGCGAATAAACGAAGTCCTCTCACCCGGCCCGCATCTCGTTCCACTCGCTGCGCGCCGACCTCTCCCCACTGGGGAGGGGTGAACATAAAGCAGCAGCGGGCCGAGCCCGGCAATGACGACTAGGGAATTTCTGCCCGGTTGGCCGCCGGTGGTATCGCAGGCCCGTCCGAGCGGCAAGGGCGCATCATCCGGCGGCAAGGCCAGCAGTTCTGGCTCCTCTGCCGTGCAGGCTAGCATATCGGCTCCCTCCCCCCTTGAGGGGGAGGGTTGGGCAAGGGGTCATCAATAATCAGTCCAGCGACGAATGCATGGCTGCGCGGAAAGCGCCGCATTTCGCATCGCGCGTTTCTTTGGTTATCGCATTTTCTGCGGCGTGCCGGCTTCCACCCCCGGATCAAGTCCGGGGGCATGCCTCGCCGGAAAATGCTTCTCGCCCATCGCATTTTCTGCGGCGAGCCGGTTCCCACCTCGCCGGAAAATGCTTAGGTTGCGCCCGCCCGCACAGGAGGCCCCGATGACCCTTGCCGAGCCGCGCACCCATGCGATCGTTCCCAACGATCTCGAGCCCTACTGGATGCCGTTTACGGCCAACCGCGCGTTCAAGAAATCGCCGCGGCTGCTCGTGCGCGCCAAGGACATGCATTACTACGCCGCCGACGGCCGCAAGCTGATCGACGGCATCGCCGGCATGTGGTGCTGCAATGCCGGCCACGCCCGCGATCCCATCGTCGCCGCGATCCAGGAACAGGCGGCCGAGCTCGATTACGCGACCGCGTTCCAGTTCGCCCATCCCAAGGCGTTCGAATTGGCGAGCCGCATCGCGCAGCTCGCGCCGGGCGATCTCGACCACGTGTTCTTCGCCAATTCGGGGTCGGAGGCGGTGGACACGGCGCTGAAGATCGCGCTCGCCTACCACAACGTGCGCGGGGAGGGCTCGCGCGTGCGGCTGATCGGGCGCGAGCGCGCCTACCACGGCGCGGGCTTCGGCGGCACCGCGGTCGGCGGCATCGTGCCCAACCGCAAGATGTTCGGCGCGCTGTTCGCCGGCGTCGATCATCTGCCGCATACCTACAATCGCGAGCAGCAGGCCTTCACCAAGGGCGAGCCGGAATGGGGCGGCCATCTTGCCGACGAGCTGGAACGCCTCGTCGGCCTGCACGACGCCTCCACCATCGCCGCGGTGATCGTCGAGCCGATGGCGGGATCGACCGGCGTGCTGCCGGCGCCCAAGGGCTACCTGCAGAAGCTGCGCGCGATCTGCGACAAATACGGCATCCTGCTCATCTTCGACGAGGTGATCACCGGGTTCGGCCGGCTCGGATGCGCATTCGGCGCCGAGCGCTACGGCGTCGTGCCCGACATGATCACCTTCGCCAAGGGCGTCACCTCCGGCACCGTGCCGATGGGCGGCGTCATCGTGCGCAAGCACATCTACGACGCGTTCATGCGCGGGCCGGAGCACGTGGTCGAACTGTTCCACGGCTATACCTATTCCGCCCATCCGCTCGCCTGCGCGGCGGGGCTCGCGACTCTCGGCGTCTATCGCGAGGAAAAGCTGTTCGAGCGCGCGGCGGCGCTGGAGCCGACATTCGCCGATGCGGCGATGAGCCTGAAGGGGCTGCCGAACGTGCTCGATGTGCGCACGGTCGGGCTTGCCGCCGGCATCGACCTCGCGCCGTCGCCGGACGGCATCGGCAAGCGCGGCTTTGCCGCGATGGAGCAGGGTTTTTACAAAGAGGACGCGATCATCCGCTGCTCCGGCGATACGATTGCGCTCACCCCGCCGCTGATCGTCAGCGCGGCGGAGATCGAGGACATCTTCGCCCGCGTCGCGCGCGTCATCCGGGCGGTGGCGTAGGCCAGTTGTCGCCGAAGCCTTAACACTTCACCTCTCCCCGATGGGAGAGGTCGGATTCCGAGCAAAGCGAGGCAAGTTTACGCAGCCTGCGCAAGCGTGACTGCGTGCGAGGAATCCGGATGAGGGGTTACTGAGGAACGCCAGCGTTCCCCCTCACCCGGCTCGCATCTCGCTTCGCTCTATGCTCGCCGACCTCTCCCCAATGGGGAGAGGTGTGTTAGCAACCCAGAGCTTGTGTGAGCACCCACGCGCTAGCGGGAGGGCGCGGCGCCCGTTTCCGGCAGGCGCATCAGCATCAGCACGGTGTGGGGCGTCAGGCGCCGCCACAGCGTCTGTTTCGCCGTCGTGATCTGCTGCTCCCGCAGATCGGGCCCGAGCGCCG
>JAEULX010000113.1 GCA_016793685.1 Bradyrhizobiaceae bacterium | reverse complement strand
GGCTGGGCGTCGATCAGTTCGGGGAAATTCCGTTCGAACGCCTGGGCGATCGCGGCGTGAAGCTGGGTGCGTCTGGTCTTGAGCAGGCCGGCGTAGGCGGCGTCGCGCACCAGCGCATGCTTGAAGGTGTAGACCGTGTGGGGTTTCTCGCCGCGGGAAAACAGGAGTTCCGAGCGTATGAGCTGCTCGAGCGCTTCGTCCAGCTTGCCCTGCGGGAGCGCCGACACCATGCTCAGAAGTTCATAGAAGAACTCGCGTCCGACGGCGGCGCCGGTCTGGGCGACCTCCTTGGCCGAGGCCGAGCGGTCGAGACGCGCGAGCAGGGAGCCTTGCAGGGTCGTCGGAATAGCCCACAGAGGCAACGGGCCGTCGAGCACGTAGCGGCCATCCCGTTGTTGCAGCAATCCGCTTTCGAGCAACGTCTTGGTGAGTTCTTCGATGAACAGCGGAACGCCGTCCGTGCGCACCAGCAATTCGCTCACGACGGGATCCGGCAGCGACTTGCCGCCCGTCACTCGCTCGATCAGGGCGACGGCGTCACGGCGGCTCAGGCGGCTGAGGTGGATCGTCGTTACATGGGCATGGCCCGGCCACGGCGCGACGAATTCCGGCCGTGCGGTAATCAGAAACAGGATCTTGGTTTGGGAAGCCCGTTCGACGGCGAGCGCGAGGAATTCGAGCGAGGTGGGATCGACCCAGTGGACATCCTCGAACGTAACCAGCAACGGCTGTTGCGCCGCCAGCGACTGGAATCCGCTCCACAACGCCGCAAGCGTCAACTCCTTGCGCTTCTGCGGCGTCATCTCGGCGTGAAGCTGTCGCTCGGGGGACGCCAATCCGAGGAGATCGGCGATAAGCGCCGTCTGATCCGGCGTCGCCGCCCAGCGCGCGAGCAATTTCTCGAGCTTTGCAAGCTTGTCCGGAAGCGGCTCGTTGCGCTCAAAACTCGCGGCGCGCGCTATATGGGACGCAATGGGGAAGAGCACGCTGTTGGTGTGATGGGGGGAACAGAAATAGCGCAACGTCAGATGCGGTTCGCGCTCGAGCATTTTCTCCAGCGCCAGCGAAACGTGCGATTTGCCGATGCCGGGCTCGCCGGTGAGAACGACGACCTGGCCCTCGCCCTGCGCGGCCCGCCGCCACCGGCGCTGCAGGATGTCCATCTCCTCGTCGCGACCGAGGGGATGTTTGACCTTGGCGCCATGGCGGGCGGCAAAGCGGCTTTCAACCTCGGTCTGCCGCAGCACCTGCCAGGCTTGGACCGGCTCTGCCAGTCCTTTGAGCGGGATGAGGCCGAGATCGAAGTATTCGAACTGGCCGGCGGAAATGCGTCGCGTGTTCGCGCAGATCACCACCGTTCCCGGCTCGGCGAAGGTTTGCAGGCGCGCGGCCAGATTAGGTGTTTCGCCGAAGGCCGCCTGCTCCTGCGCGGCGCCTTCGCCGATGAGATCGCCGACGATGACGGTGCCCGTTGCGATCCCGATGCGCACCTGCAGCATGGTGTCGACGCGCAGCTTCGCCACCGCCGAGATCAGCGCCAGCCCGGCGCGCACCGCCTGGTCGGCGTCGTCTTCGTGTGCCGTCGGATAGCCGAAATAGGCAAGAACGCCGTCGCCCGAATAGCGGGCGATGACCCCGACGTGCGCCGCGACCACCTGCGCGATGCAGTTGTTGTAGGCGGCAATGACGTTGCGATAGTCCTCCGGATCGAGGCGCGTGGACAGCGCCGTCGAACCCACCAGATCGCAAAACAGCACCGTGAGCTGGCGCCGTTCGGCTTCCCGTTCCGTGAGAGAACGTGCGATGGCTGTGCGTGTGGCTTCGGGCTGAGGGCTAGCCGATAGTGCCGTGCCGCAATGGCCGCAAAATCGGTTGCCTGCGGAATTCTGGCGACCGCAACTGGCGCAGGTCAGCACCAGGGCTGCGCCGCAAGCTCCGCAGAAGTTCTGGTCATCAGGATTAAGCCTGCCGCAACTCGGGCATCGCACTCCTGTGCTCGTGTGCGTCGCCGTCGACTCCCCATTCACGTCTCTGCCCAGAGACCCTTACCGAGCGGACGATAAGCCTTACGTGCGCGCGCCAGCAAGGGCGGCGCAAGCAAATGCTCGTGATTTTATGCCGAGTGGACGACAACTTAACGGTGTATGCGATTATGTGAATGCGTGGATACGATTCTCCTTTCAACCGGACGGTGTATCGGTGGATGGTTGGAGCACGAGCATTCGCATGCAAACGGGATGTCCGCGGGCGGAATCCCGCCGCCGGAGATTATCCATCGCCATCGCCGGGCGATTGCCATGACGGCTTTGGCTCATGCTCGCGCCTCGACGCGCACGCAGGGCGCGCCCGCTTCGGTGCGGCCGATGCGGCGCGCGGCCGGGTAGCCCGCCGCCACGATCATTTGCACGATCGCATCCGCGTGCTCGGCGGCGCAGGCGACCAGCAGGCCGCCGGAGGTCTGCGGGTCGGTCAGCAGGTTGCGCCGCCAGTCCGGGAACTCGGCCGGCAGGGTCACGCTGGCGCCGTAGCTCGCCCAGTTGCGGCCCGAAGCGCCGGTGACCACGCCTTGCCGGAGGAGGGGGACCGCTTCGCGCAGCAGCGGCAGATCGTCTGCCCCGATGACGACGGAAAGTCCGGAGCCGCGCGCCATTTCGAGCGCGTGCCCGAGCAGACCGAAGCCGGTCACGTCGGTCATCGCATGGACCGCGGCGTTCTCGGCGAGCGTGGTCCCGACGCGATTGAGCAGGGTGGTCGACGCAATCATCTCCGCATAACAGTCCCCGGTCAGGACGCCCTTCTTGAGCGCCGCGGAATAGACCCCGACGCCGAGCGGCTTGGTCAGGATGAGCGCGTCGCCGGGTTTTGCGTCGGCATTGCGCCTCAGGTTCGCGCGGCGGCAGGTCCCGATTACGGCTAGCCCGTAGATCGGTTCGGGGGTGTCGATCGAGTGTCCGCCCGCGACGGGGATGCCGGCGGCCTCGCACGCCGAGGCGCCGCCGGCGAGAATCGCGCGGACGATGTCGAGCGGCACCTTGTCGAGCGGAATGCCGAGGATGGCGAGCGCCATGATCGGCTGACCGCCCATGGCATACACGTCGGAGATGGCGTTGGTGGCGGCGATCCGGCCGAAATCGTGCGGATCGTCGACGACGGGCATGAAGAAATCGGTGGTCGCAACGATGCAGGTCTCGTCGTCGAGCCTCCAGACCGCCGCGTCGTCGCCTGTCTCCACGCCGACAAGCAGTTGCGGATACGGGGTCGCTTTTGCTTCTGCGCCGAGAAGCTGCTGCAGGACCGACGGAGCCAGCTTGCATCCGCAGCCGCCGCCGTGGGCAAGGCTGGTCAATCGGATCTTCGGGACATTCATGATCGCCGTCTCGTGTGTTGGCGCTGTCGTCGAGATGCCCTGCGCTCGGCTGGTCGTCGCCGCGGCGCTAGCGCTGCTTCAATATCCGGAACACGTAGAGCGGGCCGCGCCGCTCCTGCCGGG
The DNA here is from genome assembly GCA_016793685.1 of Bradyrhizobiaceae bacterium. Taxonomy (GTDB): domain Bacteria; phylum Pseudomonadota; class Alphaproteobacteria; order Rhizobiales; family Xanthobacteraceae; genus Rhodoplanes. The sequence continues at coordinate 1,404 of JAEULX010000113.1, read as the reverse complement.
TCAGCGCGTGTCCGGTCTGGGCGACGAAATGCGGGACGTCGATGACGCTCAGCGGATCGGTGCATTCGAGCACGAGCGTTCCGCCGACCGGGACTTTGCGCAAGGCTTTCGCCGCCCGCAGCACCGGCTGCGGACAGCGTAAGCCGCGCAGGTCGAGCACGGTGTCGTCCATGGCTGCGCTCCGCCGTCTGCCCCAGCCATGCCGCAAACGATACGCCGGAATCGCGCATGGTCGTCAGGCCGCGGGCAGTTCCTTCGCCCGGATCGTATATCTGAATGAATCCGGATCGAGGCAATCGAGCCGCAGGCCCGCCGTCTCGGCCTGGGGATACATCAAGAAGCCGAGCTTTCCGCCGGCAGATCCAGGCAGCGCGAGGTCGTGGGCGAAGTTGTAGGCGAGCCAGTTGGTCTCCGACGCGCCGAACAGCGTCTTACGCGCAGCGGCGACCTTCGGATCGTCCATGGCAAGATGACCCGGAGGCTCTTCGAGGGCGACCTTGCGCACGTCGGCGGGATCGATGGGCACCCAACCGAATCCCGACAGGTAGACTTCGGCGCGGCAGTGCTGGGCCTTGGTGATGATCTCGGAGCCCGCGCCGAGGCTCTTGTAGCCGAACTTCGAGGGGGCGACGCGGATGCCGTAGACATCGCGGGCAGGCAGCCCGGCCGCGCGGGCTAGCCCGACGTAAAGCGCGTTCAGATCGGCGCACTTGCCGCCGAGATTCCCGCTCTTGAGCATCGCGGCGATGTCGCCGATGCCGCAGCCGCGCACTTTGGCGTCGCGGAAGGTGTTTTCGACGATCCATTCATAGATCGCGCGGGCCTTGTCGACGTCGCTGGCAGCGCCCGCGGTGACCTTGTCGGACGTCGCCTTGACGATTCCGTCCGTCGGGATGAGTTCGGTCCCCCCGGTGTAGAGCGTGCGTTCGGCGTCCGAGAGCGGCGCGGCCTTCGCCGCCGCAGCAAAATCGGTGGCGCGGTCGCGCGCCGAGACGCGGCTTGTGACTTCGACCGCCGGTGCCGGTTCGCCATCCGCCCAGACGACGTGCAGCATCTCCGCTCCGTACCTGGGATCGCGCGCGAGCGCCGCTGTCGGCGCGTTGGTCGTCCACGTGCTGCCCAGCGAGCGGAACCAGCCGGCCTCATTCACCGCGGGCACGGGCACCCATGCCTGGGTCTTGCCGGTGGGTTTTGCGATTTCGAGGCGCGTCACCACCTCGAAATTCCGCCACGGACCGGGCTGCACGGCAAAGGCGCCTTGCGCGCCCGCCATGCGCGGCAGGGTGGCCGCAGCCGACAACGCCAGGCAGGACTTCAGGACATCGCGTCGGTCGAACATCATCGCTCTATTCCTCCCGATGATTGATTTTGGGACCGCGAGGTTCATTCGTCGGTCCGGCGGGC
>JAEULX010000044.1 GCA_016793685.1 Bradyrhizobiaceae bacterium | reverse complement strand
GCATCTGGAAGGGCTCGGAGGCGATGCGTTTGCGCAATCGCTCGGCCGCCTTTGCGGCCACCGCCCTGTTGGCGCCGGGCATCACCACGACAAACTCTTCGCCGCCGGCCCGGCAGGCGAGATCAATGCCGCGAATGGATTTGCGCAGCCGTCCAGCGAATTCACGCAGGACATCATCGCCGGCATCGTGCCCATAACCGTCGTTGATCGCTTTGAAGAAGTCGATGTCGAGCGCCAGCACCGCCAGCGACTTGCCGCGCGCATGCGCCTGGTCGACCAACGTCGCGAGGTGCTGTTCCAGATAGCGCCGGTTGTGCAATGCGGTCAGCGGATCGACGATCGCCGGCTCGTGCAGTTGCTGCTCGCTGTCGCGCAGCCGCTCCGCATAGCGCTTATCGCGCAGGCGCACGCGCGTGCGCGCCATCAATTCGTTCTCGTCGACCGGATGAAAAACGAAATCGTCCACCCCGACCTCGAGACCGCGTGTCAGCCGCGAGGGGTTTTCGTCCGCCCCGGCAAGCGCGAGGATCTGGACATGGCGGGTCCGGTCGAGCGAGCGAAGCTGATTGCAGAATTTGAGCCCGTCAGCCGATTCGAGGCCAAGGGACGCAATGACCAGATCGTAGTCTCCCCGGGCGGCGCGAAACAGCGCCTCGTCGGCATTGGATTCGACGTCGATGCTGTGCTCACGCCCGAGCATCGCGCTCATGAGATCGCACGACGCTGCGCGTTCCTCGACCAAAAGAATGCGGCCATTGTCGCCGGCTTCGACGACGGACTCCCGCGCCGCGCCCTCGATTCCGATCTCCCGCGAGGTGAGCGCCCGCATGCGCAATTCGTCGGCCATCATCCGGAGGCGCACGAGCGAGCGCATGCGCGCAAGGAGCGCTGCGTCCGAGATGGGCTGCGCAAGAAAATCGTCGGCGCCGGCCTCCAGGCCGCGCGAGAGATCGGCTGCCTGATCGGACGCGGTCACCATCGCGACGGGAATATGCTGCGTCGCCGTGCTCGATTTCAGCCGGCGGCACACGGCAAAGCCGTCCATGTCCGGCATCGCCGCCTCGATCAGCACGACGTCGCACTGCTCGCGCTCGCAGGCGGCGAGCGCCTCGGCGCCCGACAAAGCGACGACAATGTCGAAATACTGCGCCGACAGGCGCGCCTCAAGCGGTTTGGCGCTGGCGCGCGTGTTCGCGGCGACCAGAATACGAGCGCTCATGACAGTTACTTACCTCAGGGCTGTCCGAGAAACTGACGGACCGTCTCGATGAACTTGCCGACCGAGATCGGCTTGGAGAGATAGGCCTCGCATCCGCCATCGCGGATCCGCTCCTCATCGCCCTTCATCGCAAACGCGGTGACCGCGACGACCGGAATCGACTTCAACTGCGCGTCGTCTTTCAGCCACTTGGTCACTTCGAGGCCGGAGACCTCGGGTAACTGGATGTCCATCAGGATCAGGTCGGGATGATGCTGGCGCGCGAGCTCGAGCGCTTCGATGCCATTGCGCGTTCCTACGGTGCGATAGCCGTGCGCCTCCAACAGGTCATGGAACAGCTTCATGTTGAGCTCATTGTCTTCCACGATCAGCACGGTCTTCGCCATCGTTATCCCCAGGCCGTCGACCCGCTCCGCCGCGCAGCAGCGCTGCACAGGTTAGAGGGCATTCCGCTCGCAAACGCAAATATCGTTAGTTCACGAACCATTTCTTAAGATTGCCGACGCTGAACCAAGCAAATTTGCGTGCCGACGGGTTCCGAGGAGTTCCCGGGCAAGCTCTTGCAAGAGTCGGGCCGCGGCGGCCGCCTTCTTGACTTAGGAGGCGGCATCGCCTCGCCGGTTCAATCGACGGTCGTCACGGACAAGGGCGGCTCGGACTCATTTCAAGCTTCGACATCTCGCCGGACACGGCGAAATCGCCGTAATCGAGCGTAAGCGCGCGGGAAACGCCGTTCTCGTAAATCTCGAAGCTGATCGCGTAAACCGGCGTCTGCTCGCCGCGCGCCGACACGCGGTCGAAATAGCTGATGGTCACCGGCCAGCGCTTGAGACCCGCGAGCGCCGTCTGGCCGGCGGTCGCGTCGGCGGGGGATGATTCGCTTGCCGGGATCTCGCGTCCGATGACGGTCAACGTATTGTAGACGTGCTCGCCGTTTTCCGAACCGTCGTAAACAAGGAATTCGAGCATTCCCTTGCCCTCGCGCGCCGCCTCGATGATGCGCCGCATGTGCTCGGTCGGAAAAACGATATCCGCTTCCAGATTGAAATTCTCTTGCTTCGGTTTGGTGAGCCCGACGGCCACCTTGTCTGTGCTGCGCTCGGCCCGGCCATCGACATTGTTGGCCATCTGGTCGTTGACGTAATTCTGCGAACTGAAGCGAAAATCCTTGGCCGCGCCGTCTTCCCAGGTCGACGCGCGCAAATCGCTCAGCGCCACCTTGCCCTCCCCGGTGTCGAGTTCCGACACCTGGCGAAACTGCAGCACATAGCCCTCGCAGGCATTGCCCGAGAAGTCGTAGAGAATGCGCCCACGCACCGATTGCAGGCCACGCTTGCCCTGGGTGCGCAGTAGTTTGAGATCGTAGACTGCACGGTGCGAGGCGAGCGGGCTCGTGGCGTTCGCCACGTCCGACGGCCCCGGAACGGCGGTCAACGCCGTTGCAAGCAACCCAGCGCCGGCCGCGCCGAGCAATCCAATCGCTCTACCGCGCATGAGAAGATCTCCTGCCCCCGCCGTCCCGAATCTCTCTTCGCCCGGCCGAAGCGCCAAAGATAGGAAGAGCTTCCGCTGGCCGCAACCGGAAATGGCCCCGCCCCATTGCGCGCCGACGCCCGATCGGCGAAGACTCGACCGCAACGTCTTGAGCAGAGCAAGGAGAGCCGCATGGCCGGGATGGTGGAGAAGAGGCTCGAGGAACTCGGGATCACGCTGCCGACGCCCGCCGCCCCGATCGCAACCTATGTCGGGTTCGTGCAAACCGGCTCGCTCTTGTTCGTCTCCGGACAATTATGCCTTGCCGACGGCCGGCTCGTCGCCAAAGGACAGCTCGGCGCAGCGGTGTCGATCGAGGACGGCCAGGCCGCCGCGCGCGCCTGCGCCATCAATCTCTTCGCCCAGGTCAAGGCCGCGCTCGGCGATCTCGATCGCGTCGTACGCGTGGTGCGGCTCAACGGCTTCATCAATTCAACGTCGAGCTTCGTCGATGGGCCGAAAGTGATGAACGGCGCCTCCGATCTCGTCGTCGATGTTTTCGGCGAGAAGGGGCGTCACACGCGCACGACCGTCGGCGTCGCCGTGCTGCCGAACGACGCCGCGGTCGAGGTCGACGGCATATTCGAGGTGGCGTGATCGTGCGTGCGTTTTGCGATTGGTCCCCGACCGCGCCGCCGCTCCCGGGACTCGCGGAGGACGAAAACGCCAGGGAACGCTGTCGCCCCAGATGACCTGCCCGGAATGGCTGACCGCGCAGCCGATCGCGCATCGCGGCTTGCACGACGCCGAACGCGGCGTGATCGAGAATACGTCGTCGGCCGTCGCGGCTGCAGTGCAGGCGGGCTACGCCATCGAGGTCGACCTGCAGCGCAGCGCCGACGGCGAGGCCATGGTCTTTCACGACGAGGCGCTCGACCGGCTGACCGAGGCGGGCGGCCTGGTGCGTGATCGCACCGCGGCCGAACTCAAGCGGCTCGCCTTCAAAGCCACCGCCGATCGCATGATGACGCTCGGCGAGCTCCTCGATCTGGTCGGCGGGCGCACGCCGCTTGTCCTCGAACTCAAGAGCGTTTTCGACGGCGATATCGCGATCGCCATGCGCACCGCCGCGCTGCTGCGGGGGCGCGCCGGGCCGATCGCCGCCATGTCGTTCGACCCGCGCCTCGTCGCCACAATCGGCTGGCGCACGCCGGAGGTCCTGCGCGGGCTCGGCGCCCGGCGGCCGCGCAAATCACCCCGCGTCGCGGCCGAGGGGGCGGGCGCGGCACAACGGCGCAGTCCGGCCCTCGTGCTCCAAGCCATGCGCGCGCGCCCCCATTTTATCGCTTGTCGCCAGCAGGATCTCGCGACCGCTCCCGCGCTGATTGCCCGCCATCTGCTTCGCCTGCCGTTCCTTGCCTGGACGGTGCGCTCCGAACAGGAAAGGCGCAAAGCGCTCCGCCACGCGGATCAGGTGATCTTCGAGGGGTTCAGGCCACAGGTTCAACCGCGTTGAACGAACGTGAAGGCTGAATGAATTCAAACGAGCTTCGCATCCGCGCCGTGTCGGCGATCAGCGAGATTGCGGCGCAGGCGTGGGACGCCTGCGCCAATCCCGGCGGACGCGCCGACCCGGCGTCGCCCCCCTCCCCGTTCAATCCGTTCGTCAGCTACGCCTTCCTATCGGCGCTCGAACAATCCCGTTCGGCCACCGCGAGAACCGGATGGCAACCGCAGCACCTCGTACTCGAAAGCGCGGACGGTTCGATCGCGGGCGTCGTCCCCTGCTATCTCAAGTCCCATTCGCGCGGCGAGTACGTGTTCGACCACGGTTGGGCGGAAGCCTATGAGCGCGCGGGCGGCCGGTATTATCCCAAGCTGCAGGTGTCGGTGCCGTTCACGCCGGTGACCGGACGGCGGCTGCTGGCGCGGCCGGGACCGGACGAAACGCGTGCGCAGGGCGCACTGCTGGCGGCGCTCGCCGAACTCGCGCGCCTGCGCGACGCCTCGTCCGTCCACATGACGTTCGTGACCGAGCGCGAATGGCGGCTCGCCGCCGAGCGCGGATTTCTTCAGCGCACGGACCAGCAGTTTCACTGGGAGAACAACGGGTATGCGACGTTCGACGACTTCCTTGCGGCGTTGTCCGCGCGCAAGCGCAAGACGATCCGCCGCGAGCGGCGGGAGGCGACCGAACCCGGCATCGACATTGCGTGGCTGACGGGAACGGACCTCACCGAAGGCGTGTGGGACGCGTTCTTCGCCTTCTACATGGAGACCGGCTCACGCAAATGGGGCAGCCCTTACCTGACGCGGGCGTTCTTCTCCCTGGTCGGCCAAAGCATGGCCGACGACATCCTTTTGGTGGTGGCGAAACGCAGCGGCCGCATCATCGCCGGCGCGCTCAATTTCAAGGGCGCCGATACGCTCTACGGCCGGCACTGGGGCGCGATCGAACATCACCCCTGCCTGCACTTCGAGCTCTGCTATTACCAGGCCATCGAATACGCGATCGCGAACAAGCTGGCGCGGGTGGAAGCCGGCGCCCAGGGCGAGCACAAGATCGCGCGCGGCTATCTGCCGACCACCACCTATTCGGCCCATTACATCGCCGATCAGGGACTGCGCCGCGCGGTGGCCGATTATCTCAAGCACGAGCGCGCCTATGTGGAGGCGGCCGGCCGGGAACTTGCGGAGGCGAGCCCGTTCCGGAAAGACTTCGAAGCCGAGGTGGAATAGGCGCGCCTTGACGGGCCGCCGTTCTGCCTGCGACAGATGATGCTCTTTTTGAGGAAGGATCGGGAGGCCGCGATGGCCAGTTACGACCCCAACAACGTGTTCGCGAAGATTTTGCGCGGCGAGCTTCCCTGCCACAAGGTCTACGAGGACGACAAAGCCTTCGCCTTTCTCGACATCATGCCACGGACGCTCGGTCACACCTTGGTGATCCCGAAAGCGCCCGCCCGCAACGTCTTCGATGTTCCTCCCGAGTACCTTGCCCATGTCCACAAGGTGGCGCAGCGCGTCGCCAAGGCAGCCGTGAAGGCCTTCAACGCCGACGGCATCACCATCCACCAGTTCAACGAGTCGGCCGGCGGTCAGGTCGTGTTCCACCTGCATGTGCACGTGCTGCCGCGCCACAAGGGCGAGCCGCTCAAGCCGGCGGCGACCTTTACGGAGGAGCCGGCCGTGCTCGCCGAACAGGCCGAACAGCTCGCCGCGGCCCTCGCCGCGGAGTAGTTTGCTTTCCTTCAAAACCTCGGGGCCCGAGCTGGCTCAGGCCCCGCGCTGACTTGCTCAGCTGGTCTTGCGCAGCGCATCGGTGATGGCGCGGGTGTTGAAGCGCATCATGTCGACATAGGTCGCCGCCGGCCCGCTCGGCTCGGAAAGGGCATCCGAATAGAGTGTGCCGATGACCTTTGCGCCCGTTTCCTGAGCGATGCGATCGAGGAAGCGGTCGGTCGAAATATTCTCGACAAAGAGCGCGCTGATTTTCTCCTTCTTGATCTGTTTGATCAGGGCGGCGATGTCGCGCGCGCTGGGCTCGGCGTCCTCGGTTATTCCCTTCGCCCCGATGAAATCCACGTCATAGGCGTGGCCATAATAGTCGAAGGCTTCATGCGAGGTGA
>JAEULX010000177.1 GCA_016793685.1 Bradyrhizobiaceae bacterium | reverse complement strand
CGGCGCCGTCGTCCACACGCGGACGCGCCTTCACATGGAGCGGGGCGCAGACTGGACGCTGGTGCTCAATGCCCGCGGGCGACGCCAGAGCGTCCAGGTCCGCGTGCTCGTTAATGCCGCCGGCGCGTCATCAACCGACATCGCCGCGCGGCTCGGCGTCAAGCCGCCGTTCGCGATCCGCCTGGTGAAGGAAAGCTATATCGTCGCCAAGCGGGTATTCGATCATGACGGCGGCTATCTGCTGCCCGACCGGCTGCACCGCTGCTATGTGCTCGCGCTGCCGTTCGCCGACGAGTCCATGCTGCTCGGCCCTGCCGAACACGACGCCGCGGGCGACACCCGCGCCCCCACGCCCGCCGCGGCGGACATCGCATCCCTTTGCGCGCTCGCCAACCACTATTTCCGGCGCGCCATCGAGCTCGATCACGTGACGCCGTTTGCCCGCATCCGCGCTATTCCCGCGGCGGGATACCGTTCTGCGCCACCCGCGCCCCACCGCCTGCTCCACCTCGACAAGCCGCGCGGCCTCGCTCCGCTGCTGACCGTCTGCGACGGCCCCGCCCTGCTGGCGCGCAGGCTCGCCCAGGCCGCGCTCGAAAAAATCGCGCGCTTTTTTGCCGGTGCGCCGTCATGGACGGCAAGCACTGCCCTTACCGGCGGCGACGTCGCCCCGGAGGGGCTCGATGGGTTAGCAAAGGAGGCCGAGCGGCGCTGGCCGTTTCTGTCGCCTTCGCAGGCGCGCCGCCTCGCTTCAAGCTATGGCAGCCGGCTCACCCAAATACTCCGCGGCGCGACCCAGGCAGGCGATCTCGGCGAACGGTTCGGCGCTGATCTCACCGCAGCCGAAATCCGCTACCTGATGCGCGAGGAGTGGGCGGAAACCGCCGACGATGTGTTGTGGCGGCGCTCCGCGCTGGGGACCAGCTTTTCCCCGAGTGAACGCGACGCGCTCGCCCGGTTCATGGCGGCTGAAAGCACGGCAAACGAAAGGAGGCGCCCGGACGGTCGCGGAGCCGACGGTTAGTCCTCTCGGTTGGAAAGATTTCGATTGATCCGCATGCCCTCCATCCGCGACAAGGAGCAGCCGGCGACCCGATTGCGGAATTCCCCATGCGACGTGGTTTTACCCCCTGGGCCGATCCGAACGCCAAGCCCATCGTGCGCTTTGACGCCGTGAGCAAGCGCTATGCGAATACGGTCGCAATCGCGGATCTCAGCCTCGACATCTACGAAGGCGAGTATTTTGCCCTGCTCGGACCGTCCGGTTGCGGCAAGACGACGCTGCTACGCATGCTCGCGGGTTTCGAGGCGCCCGACCGAGGCCGCATTCTGCTCGCCGGCGAGGACATCGTCGGCGTCCCGCCCTACCGGCGGCCGGTCAATATGATGTTCCAGAGCTATGCGCTGTTTCCGCATCTCAGCGTATTCAACAACATCGCGTTCGGCCTCAAGCAGGACCGGATGCCGAAAGCGGAGATCGCCGAGCAGGTCGGCAAAATGCTGCAGCTCGTCCGCCTCGAAGGGCTCGCCGACCGCAAGCCGCATCAGCTCTCGGGCGGAGAGCGCCAGCGGGTCGCGCTCGCCCGCTCGCTGGCGAAGCGTCCGAAAGTTCTGCTGCTCGACGAACCGCTCGCCGCGCTCGATCGAAAACTACGCGAAGAGACGCAATTCGAGCTGATGGAGCTGCAGTCGCGTCTCGGCACGACCTTCGTGATCGTCACGCACGACCAGGAGGAGGCGATGACGGTCGCGCACCGGATGGCGGTCATGAATCGCGGCCACATCGCGCAAGTGGACACCCCCCAGCAGATTTATGAACAGCCCAACTCCCGCTGGGTGGCCGAGTTCGTCGGCGACGTGAACCTGATCGAGGGAAAGCTGGCTGCGAGCGCAAACGGCGTCGTGCTCGAAGACGCGCAAGGGCGGCGGTTCCGGGCAGGCGACGGCGCGCAAGCGCGACCGGGCGCGCCGGCCGCCTTTGCCGTACGGCCGGAGAAACTCAAGCTCGCGCTCGCCCCTCCGCCGGCCGACACGCTCAACACGATATCCGGCCGCGTTGTCGATATCGGCTATCTCGGCGACGTCTCCGTTTACAAGGTCCGGCTCGACGACGGCGCAACGATGAAAGCTTCGGTGACCAACGCCACAAGGCTCGCCGAGCGCCCGATCGGTTGGGAAGACCGGGTATGGCTTTCCTTCGCCCCGGATGCGGCCGTGTTGCTGACCGCATGAGAAAGCGATGAAAGCGCGCGCCGCCCGCAACCGCCTGTCGGGACGTTGGCTGATTGCCGCCCTGCCCTATCTCTGGCTGATCGCGTTTTTCCTGGTTCCCTTTCTGATCGTTCTGAAGATCAGCCTGTCGCAGACCGCGATCGCGCAGCCGCCCTACACGCCGACGCTCGATCTCGCGGCAGGATGGGAGGGACTTAAAGCCTTTCTCGGACAACTTTCATTTTCGACCTATGGGCTCTTGCTGCAAGACGACATCTATCTGTTCTCCTATCTCAAGAGCCTGCAGATCGCCGCACTGTCGACCCTGGCGCTGGTCGTGATCGGGCTGCCGATCGCCTATGGCATGGCGCGGGCGCCGGCCCGCACCCAGGCGATCCTCCTGGTCGCGGTTATTCTTCCGTTTTGGACGTCGTTCCTGATCCGCGTCTATGCCTGGATCAACATTCTACAGCGCGACGGCCTTCTCAACGACGCACTGCGTGCGCTCGGCCTCATCGACGAGCCGGTCGCCTGGCTGGCGAGCGATACCGCCGTCTACATCGGCATCATCTATTCCTATCTGCCGTTCATGGTGCTGCCGCTCTACGCCAACTTCCAGAAGCTCGACGAAACGCTGCTGGAAGCCGCAGCCGATCTCGGCTGCCCGCGCTGGAAAACCTTTTTTGTCGTGACGTTGCCGCTGGTGCTGCCGGGTCTCGCCGCGGGCGCGCTGCTCTGCTTCATCCCGATCATCGGCGAGTTCGTCATTCCCGATCTTCTCGGCAGTTCGCAAACGCTGATGATCGGCCAGACCCTGTGGACCGAGTTCTTCGCCAATCGCGATTGGCCGGTCGCCTCCGCGATCGCTGTGGTGCTGCTGGTGTTGCTGGTCGTCCCGATCGCTTTTTACGAGAACGTGCAATCGCGCCAGATCGAGGAGAGATGAGCGTGGGGCGCCGGTTTTCTGTGTTCAACCTGGTGTCGGTCGCCCTCGGCATCGCCTTCCTCTACCTGCCGATCGTGATCCTCGTGATCTACTCGTTCAACGCCTCGCGGCTGGTCACGATCTGGGGCGGCTGGTCGTTGCGTTGGTATGCCGCGCTGCTCGATGACAGCGCCCTGCGGGAGGCGGCCACCAATTCGCTGCTGATCGCGTTCGCATCGGCGACGGCCGCGACCGTGCTCGGCACCCTCGCCGCGCTGGCGTTGTCCCGGCTCGGCCGGTTCCGCGGCCGCCTGCCTTTTGTCGCGATGATCTATGCGCCGCTGGTGATGCCGGAAGTCATCACCGGTCTCTCTTTGCTGCTGTTCTTCGTCGCCATCAATCTCGACCGCGGCTTTCTGACGATCACCATCGCGCATACGACGCTTACGCTGTGCTTCGTCGCAGTCCTGGTGCAGTCGCGCCTTGCCGGATTTGATCGCACGCTGGAAGAAGCGGCGATGGATCTCGGCTGCCCGCCGCTGCGAACGTTTCTGACCGTGACAGTCCCGGTCATCGCCCCGGCCATCGCGGCCGGGTTCCTCCTCGCCTTTTCGCTTTCGCTGGACGACTTGGTGATCGCAAGCTTCACCACCGGGCCGGGCGCCACCACGCTGCCCATCCGCATCTATTCCGACGTGCGCCTTGGGGTGAAGCCGGAGATCAACGCCGTGTGCACGATTTTCGTCGCTGTGATCGCGCTGGTCGTCATCGCCGCATCGATCCTGACCCGCCGCGCCGAGCGACGGCAGCAAATCTCCGCCTGCTGATCGGAAAGACAATGCGGGCGAAGCCGCGCAGGCTCGTTCAGTCGCTGCCCTGCCCGCGCGGACGAAGGATGTAGACGAGGAACCACAGCGGCACGATCACCACGAGACCGAGGACCAGATTGGGCAGCGCCCAGGCAATTCCCTGGTGCAGCAATTCGCCGAACCGCTCGGACGAAACGCCAAGCTCCGTGGCGAGCGCGCTGATGGTGATGCCGAAATGAGCAAGGATCGTTCCGACGATCAGCGCGGCGATGGCGATCTTCACCAGCGTATGCAGAAGCCTTAGCAACATGCGCCCGCGGTCTCGCGCTGGATCGTGCGGCTGATTCGCCGGGCGCATCATAATATAGAATGCGATCCTAAGCCCCTTCCGTTCCAATCGGATCGGAAGGCGTTTTTCCTATCCCGCGCGGTCGCATTTTCACGGTGAACCGGTTTCGGCGCGGGGAGCGCGGCCATCGCTCAGCGCGACGGCGGCGTCTGGTTGGAGACGTCGCGCTCGGAGGGCGGAGGCGGCTCGCTCGGAATCGGTATTGCGGCATCGCTGCGCGCCGCCGGCGTGGTGCGCTCCCCCATCAATCGATCGATCGCCGACCGCACCCCCTCGCGCGCCCGCTGATCCATGACCGCGTCCAGCAGCGGCGCGGCGGCGCCCGAACGACGGATCAACGCCTGGGTGTCCGGCAGCATGATCGGATCGTCCCAGCTTCCCTGCACGAAGAACGGCAGTTCGAACGTGGGCGGCGCCGCGCTGTCCTTCAGCAGGCTTGCGGTGCCGCTGAGGTCCAGTTCGCGCGCCGGAATGGAGGCACGGCCGTTGAGGGCGAGGCGCACATTGGCCCCGATAAAACGCCCTTCCTCCAGGTTCGCCGTACCATCAGAGATTCGCAACGCGATCGCGAGCTGTTCGAAAGCCGTGCGGCCGCTGCGGAAATCGGCGCTGCCGGCGAGCGGTCGCCGTTCCAGCCGGCGGAGAAGCTGCTCGACGTCGAAGCCCGTGAGCGCGCCCTGGTTCGCAGCCAGGGTCACGGTGCCGTTCATCGTGCGGGCGAGCGCGAACACGCTGCGTCCTTCCGCGTCGAGTTCCAGCGATAGATCGCCCTTGCCTTCGAGGCGGTGGAAGCCGAACAATTCGGTGAGACTGGTGTCGAGATCGACATTGGTGAGCCGCACCTGCGAGCGCAGCTGCGCGCCGGTGTTCGTCTTGGCGATCGCCACCGAGCCGTTGATCAAGCCGTTGAAGCCCTGCGATTCGCCGACGGTGACGGTCAACTGGTCATTGCGCAGGGTTGCGGCTACGGCCGTGCGCCCGAGCCGGCTGTGGCCCGCGACAACGCGCGCCGCCGAAACGCGCAGGTCGAGATCGACCGCGTCGAACCAGTCGAGCGTGATCTGCTTGCGATCCCACACGCGGGCGCCGGAGGCGAGCAGGTGCACCGCCGACGTATAGGGCGTGAGATTGAGCGTATCGACGGCGAGCGTCCCCTGCAGTGCCCGCCTTCCGCGTGTGCTGTAGCTGAGAACGCCCTCGGCGACGTTGCCGTCGAGTTCGATGTTGAGGTTCGACAGCGATACCGTCCCACCGACCGCAGCGGCGCGCGCTTTGAGCGACAAGCGCCCAAACCCTTTTCCCGGCAGTGAATGGCCGGACACCCAACGCAAGGCGTTGCGCAGCGAAACCGTATCGGCGGCGATCGTACCGTCGACTTTGACGCTCGGGAGGTAGCTTATCGACCCGTCGAAAGCGAGTTTCACCTGCGTCCCGGCAACGCGCAGCTTGAGCCCGGACACGTCGCCGGCGAGCGCGGCCGGCAAGTCGGCGATGGTAAGCCCGATGTCGAGCGGTTCGTCGCGCCAGGACACGTGCCCGGTCGCCGCGAAACGCTTGGCGATCAAGGGCCAGGCAAGCGACAGTTCGACCTTTTCCAGCGTCTCGGTGCGGCCGTGCGCGGCATCCTCGATCTGGACGACGCCGTTGCCGATGTGAATTTCCGAGAACGACAAGGTCTTCGCGCCGGCTTCGCCGCCGGTGCGAACCGTGCGCGCCAGCGTATCGATCAGCGGAGACCAATTGGAGCGGCCTTCCCGGTCGATACTGAGCGTGATGCGCGGATGATCGAGGGCGACATCGGCAATTTCGAAGCGCCCCGCCAGCAGCGGCAGCCAGCGAACGTGGGCAACGATGCGCTCAACCGTCAGCGGCGAATCGCGAACGCCCGCCTCCCCCAGCGCGACATCGCGGAGCGATACTTGCGGAGAAGGGAACAGCGACAGCAAAACCGGGCCGCGCACCGTGGGCTCAAATCCGGTCGCCGCCTTGATCTCCGCCGTCACGGCGTCGCGCGCCGCCTCGGCCGACACGAGGTAGGAGACGGCCACCAGCAGAATCAGCGCCGCGCCGAGGAGGGCCCCGACGGCGATTCCAAGCCGTTTGAATCCGGTGGGAGCGCTCACGCTATGGTCCGTTTCAGCTGGCGCCAGAATATCTTATGTTCGAACTGAGGGCGCGGAACTTGCGCGCCCTCTGTGACGCTTTCGTGGCCGGAAAGCGCGCCGGTGCAGGCAGCGCGTGTGGTGCTAAATCGTTCAAAATGCTATTGCGCGGCGATTGCTGGAGGGAGGCATTATGGCAGAAGCCCCATTGTGGACACCATCGCCGGAGCGGGTCGCCGCAAGCCGGGTCATGAGCTTCATGGCGGAGGTCAATCGGCGGCATAAAACCGATCTGAAGACCTATCAAGATCTCCATGCATGGTCGATCGCCGAGCGGCCCGCGTTTTGGGATCTCGTCTGGGACTTCACCGGCGTGATCGGCGACAAGGGCGAGCGCCTGGTAGCCGACCCCGACAAGATGCCGGGCGCCCAGTTCTTTCCCGACGCGAGGCTCAACTTCGCCGAGAATCTCCTGCGCCGCGCCGACGATGGCACGGCGCTCATATTCAGGGGCGAGGACAAGGCGAGCAGCGAGTTCACCTGGGCGCAGCTCCAGGCGCTGGCCTCGCGCTTTCAACAGGCGCTGAAGGCGGCCGGCGTCGGCGTCGGCGACCGGGTGGCCGCGATGCTGCCGAATATCCCGGAGGCGATCGCCGCGATGCTGGCGACCACCGCGACGGGCGCGATCTGGTCGTCCTGCTCGCCCGATTTCGGCGAGCGCGGGGTGATCGACCGCTTCGGACAAATCGAGCCGAAGGTGTTCATCACCGTCGACGGCTATTGGTACAACGGCAAGGCGGTGCGCAACCTCGACAAGCTCAAGCCGATCGTGGCGCACCTCGCCTCGGCCGCGACGGTGGTGATCCTGCCCTATCTCGGCGAGGCCGAAGCGGTCGCGCGCGAGCTGCCGCGCGCGGTCACGCTCGATGCCTTCATCAAGCCCTTTGCGCCGCAGCCGATCGCCTATACGCGCCTCCCGTTCAACCATCCCGTCTATATCCTGTATTCCTCGGGCACCACCGGTGCGCCGAAATGCATCGTGCACGGGGCCGGGGGCACCTTGTTGCAGCTCCTCAAGGAGCATCAGCTCCAATGCGATATTCGCGCCGGCGAACGCGTCTTCTATTTCACGACGCTCGGCTGGATGATGTGGAATTGGCTTACCTCGGCGCTCGCGAGCGAGGCAACGCTTCTTCTTTATGATGGCTCGCCCTTCGCTCCGACGCCGGCGGTGCTGTGGAATTTCGCTCAAGAGATGCGGATGAACGTGTTCGGCACGTCGGCGAAATACATCGACGGTTGCGCCAAAGCGGGCCTTGCTCCGGCGAAGACGCACGATCTTTCCGCGCTGAAGCTCATCACCTCGACCGGCTCGCCGCTCGCGCCCGAAAGCTTCGACTATGTCTATCGCGCGATCAAAGGCGACGTGCATCTCGCCTCGATTTCCGGCGGCACCGACATCATCTCCTGCTTCGTCCTGGGTAATCCCACCGGGCCGGTGTGGAAGGGGGAAATCCAGGGTCCCGGCCTCGGCATGGCCGTCGACGTCTTTTCCGAGGACGGCCAGCCGGTGCGCGGGAAAAAGGGCGAACTCGTCTGCACCAAGCCATTCGTCTCGATGCCGGTCATGTTCTGGAACGACCCCGAGGGCAGGAAGTACCGGGCGGCCTATTTTGAGAAATTCCCCAATGTGTG
>JAEULX010000173.1 GCA_016793685.1 Bradyrhizobiaceae bacterium | reverse complement strand
GTCATCGACGATCTGGCTGCGCAAGGCATCCTCATCCGCAGCCCATCCAGTCGCGGCGTCGCCGAAGAAGCGCCGGGCGCTTACAAGGCCGGGGGCGCCGTCGTCGCGGCTGCCGAGCACGCGGGGCTCGCCCGGCGCGTCGCCCTGGTCAAGCCGATCATCTGCATCAAGGGCTGAGCCTGCGGCCTGCGACGGCTGCCTGCGGCTGCGCGCAGGCGTCCGGGTGGGAGTTTTTGATCGTCCTCAATGGCCGGGCGTCACGCCGGCCTAACCTGACGCGCGTATTTCTCGAAGCGGGGAGGGGCAAAGAGGAGAAGGTGCCATGGTTGAGGCAAAAACCAACGTCGCACTGAAAAAGGAAGAACCGGCGCCGCGGCTGCCGCGCGAGTGGGAGCCGTTCGAGAGTTTGCGGCGGCAGGTTGACCGGATGTTCGAGGATTTCGGCCGCGGGTCCGGCCTGTGGAGCCCCTTCGGCCGTTCGCTGCTCGACGTCAAGCCGTCGTGGCCGTTCGAGGAGGGCCGGGGGAAAGTGCCCGCCGTCGACGTCTGCGAGCGCGAGAAAGAATACGAAATCACCGCCGAGCTGCCGGGAATGGACGCGAGCAATGTCGACGTGAAGCTCGCCAACGGCGTGCTCACCATCAAGGGCGAGAAGAAAGAGGAAAAAGAGGAGAAGGAAAAGGACTACTACATGTCGGAGCGGCGGTTCGGCTCGTTCCAGCGTTCCTTCCAGCTCCCGGAAGGAATCGACGAAGACAGGATTCAAGCCAATTTCGAGAAAGGCGTGCTGACGATCACGCTGCCGAAAGGGGCCGAGGCGCAGAAGCCGGAAAAGAAGATTTCGATCGCTGCAAAATAGGCCGGATAGGCCGGCAGGCCGGCGAGAGCATGGTCCGGCGAAGCCTGCCCTCGGATTTGATCCGGGGGAGGAATCGGTTCGCCGCGGACCATGCGACGATTGGAGACTGACGCGAGCGAATTCCGCTCCGACCGGAACGGAATTCGCCGCCCGCTCGCCGCTTCGCGGGGGAGGCGAGCGGGGGGTGACTGCCGGCGCCGCCCTCTATTCCCGCTTCGCACGAGGCCGTGGCCATGAAGGTGACGCTCACCCTGACGAAAAAGGGAGAAACGCTGTGCCGCGAGGTTCGCGAGGTCGTCGATTCCGAATCGTTCGCCGCGGCCTGTGCGGACATTTGGAATGACCTCGAACAGCGCGCGCTCGAACGGGCGACGAGCGTCGGCGAATTCATGGATCGGCTGAACGAGGCCGTATTCGACGAGCTTGACGGCGCGCAGCTCGCGTTCGCGCGGGAATGAACTTGGAGCGCCCGGAATCAGCGCTCGCGGGCGGCGCGGGCAGGGCGCTGCCGCACGCCGTCAGCGTCGGTGAAAAAGTCGCCTTCCTCAGCCGTCCCGAAACCTATCCGCACCGCGTCGACGGCGTGACCGTGCGCGAGACGCACATGTCCTTTCTGTTTCTTGCCGGGCCGCGCGTCTACAAGCTGAAGAAGCCGGTGCAATTTCCCTATCTCGATTTCTCGACGCTGGCGCGCCGCGAGGCCGCGTGCCGCGCCGAGATCACGCTGAACCGCCGCCTTGCCGGCGATGTCTATATCGATGCGATCCCCTTGACGGCGGCGGGGCAAGGCCTTGCGCTCGCCGGCAGCGGGACGGTGGTCGATTGGCTCGTCGTCATGCGGCGGCTGGACGAACGCTGCATGCTCGACCACGCCATCGCGGCGGAGGAGGTCGACGAACGCGCGCTCGACCGGCTGGTGACGCTGCTGGCGCGGTTCTACCGGCGCGCCGCCCGCGTGCACATGACGGGGGAGGCGCACCTCGCCGACTGGCGCAGGAGCCTCGTCGAGAATCGCCGCGGCCTGCTCGATCCGCGCGCGCAGACGCCGGCCGGTCTCGTCCGCTTCATCGACGGCGTCCAGGCGCGCTTTCTCGATCGCTTCGGCGCGCTCCTCGCCGCCCGCGCCGTGGGCGGCCACATCGTCGATGCGCACGGCGATCTGCGGCCGGAACACATCTGGCTGGGCAAAGAGCCGCGCATCATCGACTGCCTCGAGTTCAACGCCAGGCTCCGCGCCAACGATGCGTTCGACGAAATCGCCTTCCTCACCCTCGAATGCGAGCGCCTGGGCGGAGGCTGGGTCGGCCGCTATCTGCGCCGCCGTCTGACCCGCGCCCTGCCGAACCCGCCGCCGGATGCGCTGTTCACCTTCTACCGGTGCCATCGCGCGACATTGCGGGCGCGGCTTGCCGTCGCCCATCTGTTTGAGAGAACCATACGCACGCCAGAGAAGTGGCCGGGGCAGGCCCGCGCCTATCTGCGCCTTGCCCTGGCCGACGCGACGCGCCTCGGCGTGCTGCTCAAAGGATGAGCAGGTCGAGCAGCGGGCGTCCCGCGTGCAGCCGGCGAATGATCTCCGCAAAAAGCGGCGCGACCGACAAGACCTCGACCTTCTCTTGCGCCTTTCCGGAGGTCAGCCGGAACGGGGGCACCGAATCGGTCACCACCAGGCCATCGAGCGCCGGATCGCAGATCGCCTTCTCTGCCCCCGGCATGAACAGGCCGTGGGCCACCACCGCCAGCACACGCTGCGCGCCGGCTTTTCGCGCCGCCTTTGCGGCGCGCACCAGCGTGGTGCCGGTGCTGATCAAATCGTCGATGATAAGCGCGGTTGCGCCCTCGACCTCGCCGACGAACAGGTCGCCGGATACGACTCCCGAGCTGCGCCGCTTTTCCGCGAATCCCTTGCCGATCGATTCGCCCCGCGCCGCCTCCAGCGCCTCGCGAAAAAGATCGGCGCGCTTGGCGCCGCCCGTGTCGGGCGAGATCACCGCGAGGGGCTTGTCGTGGAGCTTCTTGGCATACTCGACGAACAGCGGCGTCGCCGTCGCCGTGATCGCCGGGCAGCGGAAGGCGTTTTCGAACGCCGCCGGATTGTGCACGTCGAGCGTCACGACCCGGTCGATTCCGACGCTTTCGAACATCTGCGCGAGGTAGCGGGTGGTCACCGGATCGCGCGCCTTGGTGCGGCGGTCCTTGCGGGCGTAGCACAGATAAGGCGTCACCGCCGTCACGCGCGCGGCGCCCGCATCCTTGAGCGCGCCGGCGAAGAACAGGAGGCGGCACAGCTTGTCCGCCGCGCTCTGGGTCGGCCCGCTGTGCAGGCTTTGGATCACGTAGGCGTCGGCCCCGTCGACCGAGTCGAGCGGGCGCGCCTTGTGCTCGCCGTCCTCGAACTCGCGTTCCTCGTGGGGTGCAAGCGAGACCCATAATTCACGCGCGATATTCGCGCCGAGATCGGCCGTCGCGTTCAACGCAAAAAGAGCAAGGGAACTCACGATGGGATCATCCGGATGCCGCGGCCGCCCTTCTCAGATCGGTGCGGCCCCTGAATCGCGCCGAATGCTCGCTCAAGCGCTTGCCTTGGACGTTGATCTGCCTCAAGGCTCCCTTTTGCTCGCGGCATTGAATAGACTGGGTCGAGATCGGAGCGGTGCCCATGAGCAAGCCGATATCCATCACCGGCAGGGACATCCTTATCGTCATCGATGTCCAGAACGATTTCTGTCCAGGCGGAGCGCTTCCCGTAGCGCACGGTCAGGAGGTGGTGCCGGTGATCAACCGGTACGCCTCCCGGTTCCGCGACGTCATACTGACGCAGGACTGGCATCCCCCCGGCCACGAGTCGTTCGCCTCCGCCCATCCCGGGTGCGAGCCCTTTCAAGAGATCGACGCCCCCTACGGGCCGCAGATCCTCTGGCCCGATCACTGCGTACAGGCCACTCCGGGCGCCGCCTTTCACCCCGATCTCGCGCTGCCCCATGCCGAACTGATCGTGCGCAAGGGGTTCCGGCGCAATATCGATTCCTACTCCGCCTTCTTCGAAAACGACCACACGACGCCGACCGGGCTGGGCGGTTATCTGCGTGAACGCGGATTTGCCCGCATCTTTTTTGCCGGGCTCGCCTTCGATTTCTGCGTTCGCTTTTCGGCCGAAGACGCGCGCCGGCTCGGCTTCGATGTGGTGGTGATCGAGGAAGGCTGCCGCGGCATCGACATCAACGATTCGGTGGCCGATACGCGGGACGAGTTTAAGAAACTCGACGTGTTGCTGGTCGACGCCGTGTGACCGCCTCCGAGCCCACGGCGGGGCGGGAGAATGTGTAATGCCGTTCAGAAATCGCGCGGATGCCGGACGCAGGCTCGCCGCTGCGCTTGCAGCCTACAAGAACGAACAGCCGGTCGTGTTGGCGCTGCCGCGCGGCGGCGTTCCGGTGGCGGCCGAGGTCGCCGCGGCTCTCCACGCGCCGCTCGACCTCGTGCTGGTGCGCAAGCTCGGGGTTCCCGCTCAGCCGGAACTCGCGATGGGCGCCGTCGTCGACGGCAGCGCGCCGATCATCGTGCGCAACGAAGACGTGATCCGCCTCACCGGCGTGACCGATGAGGAGATACAAGCGGTTTGCGCCGAGGAACTCGCCGAGATCGAGCGCCGGCGCGACCGCTATCTCGGCAAGCGCGTGCGCGTCGAACCGGACGGCCGCGTCGTCATCGTCGTCGACGACGGCATCGCGACGGGGGCGACGACGCGCGCCGCATTGCGCGCGCTGCGCCTGCGCGCGCCGAAAAAACTCGTCCTCGCGGTGCCGGTCGCGCCCACCGAGACGCTCGCTGCGATGCGCGATGAAGCGGACGAGGTCGTGTGCCTGGAGGATTACGCCGATTTCGGCGCGATCGGATTTTTCTATTCGGATTTTCGCCAGACCAGCGACACAGAAGTCATCGCCGCGCTCGC
>JAEULX010000123.1 GCA_016793685.1 Bradyrhizobiaceae bacterium | reverse complement strand
TCGCCGGTGTTCGCCTTTCTCATGACGTGGGCGATCACACGTCATGAGCCGACGAGCCTGCGCATGGCGCTGGGCGTCGCGTCCGGCATTCTCGGCGTCGGGCTGATCGTCGGCGCGCAGGCTGTCCATGGGCTCGGCAGCAACTTGATCGGCCAACTCGCCATTGTCGCTGCGACGCTGTGCTATGCTGGCGCGGCGATCGCCGGAAAGACCTTTGCCGGTCACAATCCCCTCATTCCCGCGACGGGATCGCTGATCTGCAGCGCATGCATGCTCGTTCCAGTGAGCCTCGTCATCGATCGCCCTTGGACGCTCGCGCCGTCGGAAGCCTCCATGCTGGCGCTGCTTGCGCTTTCCGTGTTCTCCACCGCGCTCGCATTCGTCATCTATTTTCGGCTGATCGTGACGCTTGGTTCGGTCGGCGCGACCGCGCAAGCCTATCTGCGAGTGCCGATCGGGGTTTTCATCGGCGTTTTGTTTCTCGGAGAACGCCTCGCCCCGAGCGCGTGGATCGGGCTCGCCTGCGTCGCCGCCGGCGTCGCAGCAATGACCCTGCCGAAAAGACCGGTAGCGGTGACCGCATGAGGACGTGACCGTGCACGACATGCTGCCGACTTTGCTGCTCGCTACGCCGATTTTCTTCCTCGCCGGATTCGTCAAGGGCGTGATCGGCCTCGGTCTGCCGACAATCGCGGTCGGGCTGCTGGTGCTTTTCATGGCGCCCGCCGAGGCCGCGGCCCTGCTGATTGCGCCTTCCATCGTCACCAATGTCTGGCAAATGCTGGCCGGCGCACACTTCCGGCCCCTGCTGCGCCGGCTGTGGCCGATGATGCTCGGCATCGTCGCCGGCACCGCGGCGGGGGCTAATTTTCTGACCAGCGGCAATGCCAACGTCGCCGTCGCCGCGCTCGGCGTTGCCCTCATGATCTATGCCGCTCTCGGCCTCGGCTCGGTGCGTTTCAAAATTCCCCCGTATATGGAGCCATGGCTTGCGCCGCTGGCCGGCATCGTCACCGGCCTTGTCACTGCCGGCACCGGCGTATTCGCGATTCCCGCGGTGCCTTACCTGCAGGCGATCGGGCTGCCGCGCGACGAGCTGGTGCAGGCGCTGGGCCTTTCCTTCACCGTCTCCACGCTCGCGCTGGCGGCGATCCTGACCCGCGGAGGCGCGTTTCCCTTGGCCGTGGTCGGCGTATCCGGACTGCAGATCGTGCCGGCGCTCGTGGGGATGGTCGCGGGACAGTGGTTGCGCGGGCGGGTGAAGCCTGCCGTCTTCCAGTTCTGCTTCTATCTCGGCCTTCTGATCCTGGGCGGGCACCTTGCGCTGCGCGTGCTTTATTGAGTGCGCTGTTTCGTCCGCCTGCGACGCGCGAGCTGGGTTCGCGTCGCAACGCCGGCGCCGCGCCGTTCAGCCCTTCTGCGCGACGTGCCAGCCGACCACCGCATCGCTAACCGCGTCGGTCGAGGCGAAATAAGGCTTGATGTCGAGAAGCGGCGTGCCGTCGAGACAATCGAGGCCGATCACCGAGAGGCGCGCGCCTTCGATGGCGACAAGCTTCACCACGCTCGCCGCGATCGGGTTGGGGCGGACCGGCGAGCGCAGCGCAAACGTTCCGCGCTGCTTGCCGTAATGGCGCGGCATCTGGAGCACGAGGTCGCGCCGCGCCCGGTGCATCCAGTACAGCGCGAGAAGATGGGTGCAGCTCTCGACGCCGGCGAGCGCGGGCGCAAAGCGCGCTTCGACGTCGATGGTGCAGACCGCGTCCGATTCGCGCGCGTTTTTCGGGCAGTCTTCGCGTCGCGTCCATGGCGTGCGGATGCGGCCGATGAAATACAGGCCCGCGTCGAACGTCTCCGGCAGTTCGGTTGTGACTTCGCCGGGACGAATGTCGAAGTCGACGCCGGCGTCCTGAGGGTCTGACATGTCGTCAACCTGTTCTATCCAAACGATTATTGCAATTTTTCCGGTGCGAAAAACCGATCGCATCGCGCGCCGGCGACTGCCCGATTTCCTCGCGGACACGCGCTTGCCAAAGCCTGATTAACGGCATAAGCATATCTTTATATCGGCCTCGACGCTCCGAGAGACGGTGTCTGCTCAGGGATGAACGCTTGATCTTCGAAGATTTCAATACGGCGTTGAAGGCCGCCGCGGAAGAAACCCGCATGCGCGTTCTCGCATTGCTCGCCGAGAACGAGCTGACGGTGTCCGATCTGACCGACATACTGCGGCAATCGCAGCCGCGGATTTCGCGGCACCTCCGGTTGCTCGCCGAGGCGCGGATGGTCGAGCGGTTTCGCGAAGGCTCCTGGGCGTTCTTCCGCCTCGCCGAACAAGGCGAAGCCGCCGAGTTGGCGCGCGCGCTGATCGCCCGGCTCGATCCCAACGACCGCATCCTCGCGCGCGACCGCGAACGGCTGGCCGCCGTCCGCGCCGCCCGCGTGCGCGCGGCGCAGGATTACTTCCGCCGCCATGCCGCCGAGTGGGATCGCATCCGCCGCCTGCATGTCGCCGACGAAGCGGTGGAAAGAGCAATCCTGGCCGCGCTCGCGGACCGGCCGTTTCATTCGTTGCTCGATCTCGGCACGGGAACGGGGCGCATGCTCGAATTGCTCGGACCGCAGATCGAGCGGGGCGTAGGAATCGATCTGTCGCGCGACATGCTGGCGCTCGCCCAGGGGCGGCTCGACCGCGCCGGGCTCAAGCACTGCACCGTGCGGCATGGCGACGTTTTCGATCTGGCGATGCCGCCGGATTCATTCGACATCGTCATTTTTCACCAGGTCCTGCATTTTCTCGACGACGGCGCGCGCGCGATCCGCGATGCGGCGCGCCTGCTGCGTCCGCACGGGCGGCTCCTCGTCGTCGACTTCGCCCCGCACGAGTTCGAGTTCCTGCGCGAGCAGCATGCGCACCGGCGCCTCGGTTTTTCGAGCGAGACCGTGACGCAGTGGCTGGAACAGGCGGGTCTGGAACCGGTTCTGTATCGCAATCTGCCCCCCGAGCACGGCTCGGAAGGCAAGATCGCCGTATCACTATGGCGTGGTCGCGACCGGCGCGTCGCGCTGGCGGCATCGGCACGGGAGGTGGCTTGATGGACAAGGCGGCACAGGAACGGCCCAGCCGGTTTCCGCGCCAACGGACCGGTATCCGCGTGTCGTTCGAGTTCTTCCCGCCCAAGACGGAAGAGATGGAGAAGACGCTGTGGGATTCGATCGAGCGGCTGCATCCGCTCCATCCCTCCTTCGTCTCCGTCACTTACGGAGCCGGCGGCTCGACGCGCGAACGCACCCACTCGACGGTCAATCGCCTGTTGGCCGAAACCGACCTCGTCCCCGCGGCGCACCTCACCTGCGTCGCCGCAACGCGCGAGGACGTGGACGACGTGATCCGCGCCTACGTCGCCGCGGGCGTGCGCCATATCGTGGCGTTGCGCGGCGACGCGGTCGGCGGCCCCGGCGAACGCTACGCCCCGCATCCGGGCGGCTATCGCAACGCTGCCGACCTTACCGCCGGCATCAAGCGGATCGCGCCGATCGAAGTGTCGGTCGCCGCCTACCCCGAAAAGCATCCGGACAGCCCGTCGGTCGACGCCGATATCGACATGCTCGAGGCCAAGATCGACGCCGGCGCCAATCGCGCCATCACCCAGTTCTTTTTCGATAACGACCTTTATTTCCGCTATCTCGACCGCGTACACGCGCGCGGAATCAGCCTTCCGATCGTGCCCGGAATTCTCCCGGTGCAGAACTTCAATCAGACGCGCGCCTTCGCCTTGCGTTGCGGCGCTTCGATTCCGCCCTGGCTCGCCGACCGCTTCGCCGGCCTCGACGACGACGTGGCGACCCGCAAGCTGATCGCCGCCGCCGTCGCCGCCGAACAGGTGTTCGACCTCGTCGACCGTGGCGTCCGCGACTTCCACTTCTACACCATGAATCGCGCCGACCTCGTCTATGCCATCTGCCATCTGCTCGGCCTGCGGCCGGACGAGGCGCGGGCAGCGGCGTAGGCGCGCGATACGCAGGAACGGTTAGTGACGATGTCCGACCAATTGATTGCTTCACCAACTGAAGCGACGCTGCACGAGCTCGCGCGCGAGCGCATTCTCGTGCTCGACGGCGCGATGGGCACCGAGATCCAGAATCTCAAGCTCGATGAGGCGGGCTTCCGCGGCGAGCGCTTTCGCGACTGGCCGCGCGACCTGCGCGGGAACAACGACCTGCTCATCCTGACGCTACCGGACGCGATCCGCGACATTCACCTTGCCTATTTCCGCGCCGGGGCCGACATCGTCTCCACCAATACGTTCTCCTCCACGCGCATCGCGCAGGCCGATTACGGGCTGGAGGACGTGGCCGCCGAACTCAACTGCGCCGGCGCGCGTCTCGCCCGCGAAGCGGCCGAAGCGGCCAGGCGCGAAGACGGACGGCAGCGCTTCGTCGCCGGCGCGATCGGGCCGACCAACCGCACGGCGTCGATCTCGCCCGACGTCAGCAATCCGGGTTTCCGCGCCATCACCTTCGATGAATTGCGCGCGGCGTATGGCGAACAGGCCGCGGCCCTGCTCGACGGCGGCGCCGACATCCTGCTCCTCGAAACGATCTTCGACACGCTCAACGCCAAGGCGGCGTTGTTTGCGATCGCCGAGCTTTTCGACGCGCGCGGCATGCGCGTGCCCGTGATGATTTCCGGCACCATCACCGACCGCTCCGGGAGGATGCTGTCCGGGCAGACGCCGGAAGCGTTCTGGAATTCGGTGCGGCACGCCGCCCCCCTGTCCGTCGGTCTCAATTGCGCGCTCGGCGCCAGGGAAATGCGCGCGCATATCGCCGAGCTTGCGCGCATCGCCGACACGCTCGTCTGCGCCTACCCGAACGCCGGTCTGCCGAACGAGTTCGGCCGCTACGACGAAAGCCCCGACTACATGGCGGGCCTGCTCGGCGAATTCGCGCGCGCCGGTCTCGTCAACATCGTCGGCGGCTGCTGCGGCACGACCCCGGCGCACATCCGGGCGATCGCCGGTGCGATCAGCCACGTTGCGCCCCGGACAATTCCGAAGATAACCCCGCATCTGCGTCTTGCGGGGCTGGAGCCGTTCACGCTCACGCCGGAAATCCCGTTCGTCAATGTCGGCGAACGCACCAATGTCACGGGCTCGGCCAAGTTCCGCAAGCTGATCAAGGCCGGCGATTACGCCGCCGCGCTGACGGTCGCGCGCGAGCAGGTCGAGAATGGCGCGCAGATCATCGACGTCAACATGGACGAGGGCCTGCTCGATTCCCAGGCGGCGATGACGACCTTCCTGCATCTGGTCGCAGCCGAGCCGGACATCGCGCGCGTGCCCATCATGGTCGACTCCTCGAAGTTCAGCGTGATCGAGGCGGGCCTCAAATGCATTCAGGGCAAGGCCGTGGTGAACTCCATCTCGCTCAAGGAGGGCGAGGCGGAGTTCGTGCGCCAGGCGCAGATCGTGCGGCGGCACGGCGCGGCCGTGGTGGTGATGGCCTTCGACGAGCAGGGCCAGGCGGATACGGTCGAGCGCAAATCGGCGATCTGCAAACGCGCCTACGACATCCTGGTGGGCCGCCTCGCCTTCCCGCCCGAGGACATCATCTTCGATCCGAACATTTTTGCCGTCGCCACCGGCATCGAGGAACACAACGGTTACGGCCTCGCCTTCATCGAGGCGGCGCGCTGGATCCGCGCGAACCTGCCGGGCGTGCACGTGTCCGGCGGCGTCTCCAACCTCTCGTTCGCGTTCCGCGGCAACGAGCCGGTGCGCGAGGCGATGCATTCGGTCTTTCTCTACCACGCGATCCAGGCCGGCATGGATATGGGCATCGTCAACGCCGGCCAGATCGCCGTCTATGACGATCTCGATCCGGAGCTGCGCGCGGCCTGCGAGGATGTCGTGCTCAACCGCCGCGCCGATGCGGCCGAGCGCCTGCTCGCATTGGCCGAGCGCTATCGCGGCGCCGGGCGCGAGACCAAGGAGGCCGATCTCGAGTGGCGGACCTGGCCGGTCGGCAAGCGGCTCACCCATGCGCTCGTGCACGGCATCACCGACTATATCGGCGAGGACGTCGAGCTTGCCCGTCAGGCCGCGACCCGCCCGCTCGATGTCATCGAAGGGCCGCTGATGGCCGGCATGAACGTGGTCGGCGACCTGTTCGGCTCCGGCAAGATGTTCCTGCCGCAGGTGGTGAAATCGGCGCGCGTGATGAAACAGGCGGTCGCCTATCTCATGCCGTTCATGGAGCAGGAGAAGGCGCAGCAGGGAACGGCGCGCAAGCTGAGCCAGGGCAAGGTCGTGCTCGCGACCGTGAAGGGCGACGTGCACGACATCGGCAAGAACATCGTCGGCGTCGTGCTCCAGTGCAACAACTACGAGGTCGTCGATCTCGGCGTGATGACCCCGGCGACGAAAATCCTCGACACCGCCAAAGCGGAGGACGCCGACATCATCGGCCTGTCCGGCCTGATCACCCCGTCGCTCGACGAGATGTGCCATGTCGCCGCCGAGATGGAGCGCCAGGGCTTCGATCTTCCGCTGCTGATCGGCGGCGCCACCACCAGCCGCGTGCACACGGCGGTGAAGATCGACCCGAACTACCGGCGCGGCCAGGCGGTCTATGTCAACGACGCGAGCCGCGCGGTCGGCGTGGTCGCTGCGCTGATGTCCGCCGAACAGCGGCCGGGTTACGTGACCGATTTGCGCAACGAATATGCGCGCCTCGCCGCGGCGCACGCGCGCGGGGAAGCACAGAAAAAACGCCTCACGCTCGCCGACGCGCGCGCGAATGCGCTGCAGCTCGACTGGTCGGGCGCTTACCAACCGCCGCGGCCGAGCTTCCTCGGCGCCCGCGTGCTGAAGAATTACGACCTGCGCGAACTCGTGCCTTACATCGACTGGTCGCCGTTCTTCTCGACCTGGGAATTGACCGGCAAATATCCCGCGATCCTCGACGACGCGACTGTGGGCCCGGCGGCGCGCGCGTTGTTCGCCGACGCGGAAAAGATGCTGGAGACGATCATTCGCGAGGGCTGGTTCCGCGCCGAC